>JAPUKJ010000168.1 GCA_027295705.1 Ignavibacteria bacterium
AGATCGCCACGAACAACGCAATGGCAATCCATCCCAGAGCTATCGAGACTTTTGGTTGCTGAGGATGAGCGTTCAAAGAGTTCTCTCCAAATTTTTCTTCACAAATTTCTCAGCTGGATAAACCTACTGCATCTCGTCGGGCATTTGATTTGAAACTTCCCGGCGTGCAAGTTCTGCTCCAAGGAAGACATCGATTTTGCGCACATCCTCTTCATCAACGCTGCCGCTTGCACGACGCTGAAAACCCTGCAGCTGTTCTGCCGACATGCTGGCGGCCCAATCTTCCTTTACAAGGTCGAAGACTCGGATTGCCCCCGGCTTGGCTGTTGCAAGCGATGAAGTGTGGCAACTTCCGCAGTCTGGTCTGATGAGTTCACGTACTTCGTTCCTGAGTGTTGTCCACTCCTCTTGCGAAAGAAGTTGACGTTTGATTTGCTGGGATCCGCCACAAGTCCAGAGTCCTCCGACGAGGCCAAGAACACATGGCATTACCATGAAAACCTTACCGATCATTGCATCCTCAGATACAAAACCTATTCTTGAACTGTTACTTCACCTTTTCGCGTTCCAGGTCGTAGTAGAGCAGAAAATTCGTTGACACTGGTTCTGCGTCGAGCTGTCGGAGCATCGTAATGGCTTGCCCGCGATCGTACGTTGAATGATTGAATAAGTGGCACAAGGTCTGCCAGGAAAGGTATTTCCAGGTCTCGCCCTGAAAGTTAGCGTAGGAGATGGTGATGTTCAAGGTCTCCTCGGTGATGGTTTTCACGAGTTCAGACAGCTCTCGATGGATTTCGTCCCAGCGCTCTCTAAGCGCTGAGATCGTAGGGAAGGAAGACGAGAGCAGCATTTCCTTCGGCGAGCTCCCCCTGCAACGCTCTAACCACATCCACTCTGCCGACATCATGTGTGCAAGCGTATCTCTTATCGATGGATAACTATTCTGCAAATCCCTTATGAAATCCTCATTGGAGAGCTTTGCCGCGGTATCGAGGATCCTGACGTTCGCCCAGCGATTGTAGTTGTGCATGTCCTGGATTTGAACTAACAGCATGTTCTTTTTCATTGTCTCCCTAATTCTTTGTTTGCGACTTCTTTCTCGCACGCGCTTTCTTGATATATGCAGCAGCGTCAGGCGTTTTGCAGCCTGTTTCGCCGTGATCTACATTGACCTTGCCAATCAGATTGGCGGCTTCAATTGCTTTCTTTTCAAGCGTGGCATTTCTTATTCCAATAGCAATGAGAGCGTTGTTCATAGCATCCTTTGTTCGGTTCTTGCTCTGATGGATGTTTCGTTTGACGCTCTCAAGGTACTTTTCAAAATAGGAGTCTCCTAGAGAATCGCCTCGCATGGCAAGCTGAGCCAGCAGATGCCAACCAGCGCGACCAACCCATTCGTCTTCTGACTTCGTCCAAAGCTCCATTCTACTCTTTGCAAACTTGGATTTGCTCACGACATTACCTACAAAAACATCCACAAGCAGGTAGTAATGAATATCCTTCAACCACTTATCCAGCGCGGGTTCGCTCATTCGCTCAGGATCTGCAATCATGGTCGCCAGCGTCTGGGCGTCGGTGTTGCCTGTTTTCCAGAGCTGCAATGCGAGGTCGTGGTCGATCTTGAACTTCTTCTTCAACTTGTTCAGATTGGCAAAGCTGACGCCGAAGAAGTTATCGCCCGCACCATGCCGTTTGTATACTTTGATGTTCTGCACGGTTCCCAGCTTCCTGAGTGTGGCCATCGTTTGTTGGTAGGTCATACCGACTCCTCGTTTATGAATCACCCGCCAGGTATTTCACTTCTGCCTTTCCTCGTTCTTCATCTACAAAAAGAAAGATGGCTCCTCCGGCAATGAAGAGGATCGCAACAGCAGCAATGCTCACTCTTGAGGGAAGGTCACCGCCTGCTCCCATTGACCTTGCAAGTAAACCAACTCCTCCCATCAACAAAGGCCCGATAACAACGGAAAACTTTCCGAGCATATTGTAAAAGCCGAAGTACTCCGCTGATTTGTTGGCAGGAATGATCCTCGCGTAGAAGGAACGACTCAGCGCCTGAATTCCTCCCTGGACGAGACCCACGATGATTGCCAGGACATAGAATTCGTACTTATGCTCGATGAATGCACCCCAGATCGAAATAAAGAGGTACACTGCAATCGCAATCAAGATTGCACGCTTAGCGCCTATCCTTGTTCCAAGGTAGCCAAAGGCGAGAGCAGAAGGAAAGCCAACGAACTGCGTGATCAGAAGCGCGACGATGAGGTCTTTCGTCTCAAAGCCGAGGGACTTTCCGTAGTCCACTGCCATGCGGATGATGGTATCGACGCCATCGATGTAAAGCCAGTAGGCCAGAAGGAAGAGAGAGATTGTCTTGAGGTGACGGACTTCGCGGAAGGTTTCTCTGAGTTGTTTCAAACCCGCCCTCACGACGCTCTGCCCACGTTCCGTACCGGGACTTGATGGCTCTTTCACGAATAGGATGAGAGGGATTGAGAACATGCCCCACCAGATGCCGACGGTGAGGAATGAGAACCGGACGGCGTCCCCGGCGTCGGCAAAGCCGAATGTCGCAGGGCTGAGCGTCATCCACACATTCAGTGCGAAGAGTGTTCCCCCACCGAGGTAACCCACCGAGTAGCCGAGTGACGAGACGGTGTCTAGCTTCCGTTCGGGAGCGACGCCCGTTATCAGCGAGTCGTAAAAGACGTTGCCACCTGAGAAGCCTAGGACCGCAAGGACGTAGAGCACGAAGGCCGCAGGCCAGTCTCCTCGTGAAACGAGGTACAGGGCACAGGTCATCACCACGCCCATGTAGGCAAAGAAAAGGAGGAACTTTTTCTTTGCCGTCCCCTTATCGGCAATCGCACCAAGGACCGGCGCCATAAGCGCCACGGTGATGCCGGCTATGGAGTTTGCCAATCCCAGTCTGGCTGTGCTGACCGTTGCATCCACGCCCACACTCCAAAAGTCCTTGAAAAAAATCGGGAAGAACCCAGCCATCACCGTCGTGGCGAATGCCGAATTCGCCCAGTCGTACATACTCCATCCAAAGATGACTTTCTTGTTGTCAAGTGGCATGGGAGTCTCAGTCTGTTTCCATCGTCATACTATCCGGGTGTCATGGACCACTCCGTAACACCGATAGGCAGGCAAGTACACTCGGTAACACCACCCCATCACCCACCAAGACAGTGTTCACATGTGTCGTCGTCAGGTTGACAACTCAACTCGTTGAGAAGTGGTTCCCGACGACCGGCGGTAACCATTGCGGGTCCATACTGTATACTGAAAGGACGAACAAGCACACTTGTGACACGGTCTCTTCACTATTCATTACAGTATTCACATGTCGTCGTCAGGAGGTGGTTCCCGACGACCATGAGTGTAATCACTGCTGGGGTGTTACGGTCCATACCGTGACACCGAAAGTTGGGCAAGTACGCTTGTAACACTAGCTCATCAACAACCAATACAGTGTTCACATGTAGTCGTCAGGTTGATAACTCAACTCGTTGAGAAATGGTTCTTGACGACCGTGGATTAGCTTTTCTCCCTCCAGCGGTGTCATAATCCCCGCCTCGCAACATTAAATCTCGGAACGGCGGGCAGGCACACCTTGGCATTATAACACTGTTCCTTACGGCGATTGTTTAGCTCTTCTGCTTTCTTAGGGTATCACGGACACTCCGTGACACCGAAAGGACTTGATTACAACGCCATAACAGTACTCACATGCAAAGTAGATTGGTCGCCAAGTACATAGTTCCGGGCACTCGAGTATTTGTAGTCCTCCGGTCTGGACACCAACTCAGCTTTCACTGGGTTGTTGTGAATATATTTCAGCTTTGTCAGGAACATTTGCCTATTTCTGATCACTTCGTCATCAAATCGTTCCATCCAGAACTTTCGTTGCTGCTGTTTACGGCCCTGCGCCTCAAGTTCAAAGAGGTTTAGCAATTCTATCCTGTTATCTTTTTCAAGTTCCTGAAGGACGTCCCAGGCGGTGTATTTCTTGATGTCTCGCATGATATCAGAAATAGATCCGGTTTTGAGATCCAGTTGAATAATCCAATGAAAATGAGATGGCAAAATGACATATCCCAGGACTAGAAATTTGTAGCGCTTCTGATAATGCGTGACGTTATGAAGAAGGATGTCGCAATACTTGTCCTGAGTGAATACCCGGGCGAATTTCACGACGGTCGTTGTAATGAAGAAGAATTCTTCGCCCTCAAGGTCTTGTCTTCCTCTGCGTCCCATACGTTATCGTGTGTGTCAGAGTGTCTTCGTTATGGAGTCGTCAGGTTGACAACTCAACTCGTTGAGAAATGGTTCCTGACAACCATCGAGTGGTGAGTTCTTCTCCCTCCACAGGGTTGTCACGGTCCACACCGTGACAATGTACTGATGTTCACATGTTGTCGTCAAGAAGTGGTTCGCCACGGCTTAGCTCTTCTCCTTTCATAGGGGTGTGCGGTCCCTGTCTGCCGTCATTTACCGGGTGTCATGGTCCTACCTGACACCAGATCACACTGTTTTCGCTACCTCTCGTGTCGTACCGTCAGGAAATGGTTCCTGACGACCGTGGGTATATCCATTACTCGACGTGCCACCAAGAACAGCCACTATCTATCTCGTTTTCCTGCCATTACCGAGCAACACCGTCACATTATTGCTTCCAGAATTGGCCGTCGCAATGTCGAGATTATTGTCTCCGTTAAAATCACCAACAACAATACCGTTCGGTCCGTCTCCAACTTCAAAGGGTAAACCCTGCGCGTTTGCAAAACCACCCTTGCCATCTCCCAACAGCGCTATCACGTATTTTGGATAGCCACACATTACCATGTCTATCCTGTTGTCCTGATTGAGGTCAATGATGATGACCTTGTAGGCACGGTGTCCAAGGTCGAACGGTGAGTTCGGAGCGGGTGTGAAGCCCCCTTTGCCATCACCGATCAAGATCGTCATCAGAGTGACGTCATCGTGGGTCGTGATGATATCCAGCTTGGTGTCGCCATTTACATCGCCGACGGCGGCACTGT
>JAPUKJ010000169.1 GCA_027295705.1 Ignavibacteria bacterium
CCCGAGCAGCGCAGCCGCAAGCGCCGCGGCGAACAGCGGTTGAATCGCTCCGAGCGTGCCTGCGACTCCTCCGGGCAAGCGGAACGCAGCGAGAAATAGCAGTGCAAAGAAGCCGCCGATATTCAGAATGCCGAGGAGAGCTACCTTGAACCACCACGTTCCCTGAGGTCTTGATCGAGTGATGGCAGCGAGGGCGATCCCTGCAGGGAGTGCTCGCAACAGTCCGGCGAGGAGGGGACGGCCCGCCGGCAGTAATTCGGTAGTGACCAAGTAGGTCGTTCCCCATGCCATCGGCGCGATGGCTGTCGTGAGTATAGTTGCCAGTGCCGTGAGTTGTAGTCTTGCCTTCATGATGTAACCTTTATCGTGAGGTTGAGACAAGTAAGCCAGAAATTATCCTTTTGAGCCTTTGTATTTCAAAGTTTCCCGGGTAAAAGGACAGGCACGCTACACTATCTTATCGCGTCAATGGTAGCCCCATGCATCTGCGTATCTCGCTGAGCATGGCTACGTCACCCTGTGCCGCGTTGTCTATATAGAGATTACAACAACATGCATGGTTAGCTTCCCAATCTTCAATAATCTCATACTCGGGACTTCTGTCTCCGGCTTCATGGCACAGTTCTAAAATCAGGTCTCGGCGTCCCATAGCTTACCTCCTCCTATCAACGTTTAATGCATTTCCCACCATTGTGGGCGTTATGAGTAGGAAAACACCCAGCTCGAGCACCAGGCAGAAGAACGTTTCCGTCAGATCTCCATCCCTACTTTGCCGCGGTCCCCCCCAAAAAAAGGCAACGGTGCCTCGGCTTGGGGTTTGATCCTCCACGGCAGTGAACAAATACTTGCTACTTATCTCGCGGGTTCTTCGATCCGATGCCGGAAGTACCCTCGCCAGCTTTCGGGCAAGGCCTCAATCTGCACCGCGCGATGCAGCAGATCGAGGTTATCCTTTTCACTCACATACAAGCGAGTTATGTCGGCAACTGTAACGTTGTTTTCATCTCGACTGATAAGCGCAAGTTCGTCATTCACACTTATTTCGCCTTCTTCGAGTACCGAAAAATAAAAGCCTGGGCGGCCGCTCCTCAGAAATCTTTTGACGATGTCGTCGCGGCCGAACTTGACAGCGAGCTTGGAGCAAGGCATTCGCGGCTGCGTCACAATCAAGACTGATGATCCGATCCGAAACCGATCGCCAATGTTCACGGCTCCTTCCAGCAACCCTTCCGTCGTAAAATTTTCACCAAACATCCCCCAAGGTAGGTTCATGCCAGGCAATTCATAACGCCAGTAGTCATAATGCTCGGCTGGGTACCCGTAGACTGCCTTGTCCAATCCGCCATGAACAGACAGATCAGCTTGCCGGTCGCCATCGAGGTTGAGTTTTCGCACCATGACGGGGCTCTCGATCGGCTCTTTGAAAATCCCGGTCGTGACCGTCCTGCTTTTCCATATTACTTCACGGGGAAGTCCCACATTGACAGAAATAAGTTTCATCACCTGGATTCAGTTATTGCCGGCATCCGACACATAGACATCCCCTTCATCATCCAATGCAACGCCAATCGGATGGTTGAATTGTCCAAGGAGCACTCCCCCCACTCCCCCATTCACTCACAAATTCAATTCCCACCTAGCTCTCCTTCGCGCAACCCATGATCCACAACAGATGCCCAAGATCTTTCAATCATATTAATAACGATTTGGTTGCGTCTTAATTATGCAGCCAAGTTTGAAAAATCCAGACGTTCAAGCCAAAGAAAAATGAACGGCGATTCAATGTAATGATCTAATTTAGTTTCCTGCCTAAAAAATCACGGATGTACCTGGCTATTTCATGGCCATCCTCTTCAAGCGCAAAGTGTCCCGTGTTGAGCAAATGGAACTCGAGATCTTTAAGATCACGCTTGTAAGGATGGGCACCTTCTGCTGGAAAGATATAATCATTTTTTCCCCAAACGATGAGTGTCGGCGGTTGATGTTTGCGAAAATAGGCTTGCCAGCTCGCGTATAGTGGGACATTGCTTTGGTAGTCATAGAAAAGCGCGAGCTGGATCGCAGGATTCCCCTCGCGAGTTAGATGACGAAGATCAACGTTCCAGTTATCAGGGCTAACCACTTGCGGATCTCGCACTCCGTGAGTGTATTGCCATTTCACTCCCTCAGGGGTAATAAACTCTGCAAGCGGTTTAGCATTTTCAGACGTTCTATCCTTCCAATATTTTTTTATTGGATCCCAAAATTCACGGAGACCTTCCTCGTAAGCATTACCGTTTTGAATGATTAGCGTTTCCACGCGATTGGGATACTTTGCAGCGATCCGGAACCCGATCGGGGCACCATAGTCCATCAGGTAAATACTGTATTTCTTGACGCCAAGCGTATCAAGGAACCCCTCTATAATGTTGGACAAATTCTCAAAAGTGTAATCGAAATCTTTCATAGGTGGTTGTTCACTGTTACCAAATCCAGGATAGTCTGGTGCTAACATATGGTAAGAGTCTGACAACTCTGTCATAAGATTGCGAAACATATGTGATGATGTGGGAAACCCATGAAGCAATAAAAGTGTTGGTGCACTTTCGCTACCGGCCTCACGGTAAAAGAGACTAAGGCCGTTGACCTTAACGGTTTTGTAAGTTGGCCCGGATGATGGCGCTTCTGCATATGTTCCTTTATTCCATCCCACGAACAATACCACTGATGCTAGCAACAAAATACTTGTGATAGATTTCATTATGTTAACTCCTTCTTGATTTTAAAAGGTTGGAGGAAATCCGTAAGGCGTTTAATTTTAATTATTTCTTTTTCGTTAGAGAGACATATGAAGGAAGACGGTAGGGGAAGATTTACGCGCAGGTATTTCATGGAAGTTATGGGTTGTCCCAAAAGAACGGTAAAAGAGCTGAAGAACTCAGGGCGTTATGGCGGAAGTGTACGGGCTGAGTGATGAGAAGGCATAATTTCTTTCGCCACTAACGCCATCTGCAAAATAGATTTTCGGTATGCTAAAGTCAAGTCTTCAAAGTTGAAAGTGCATTTTCCAACATCAAGTCTCAGAGGCACAATTGCCGTTCCAATTTCTAATCCGATGAATGTACACGCCCCGCTGACTTACGGTATAATACTGCCGATCCAAGGTAGGGTGAGACTGTGGCTGCTAGCTCAACGGTACTGCTACTCTAAAACTAACTCAGATTTTTCAGCAGATTTATGTTTTTGATTTCGCCCGCAATCACCAGGATATCATCAGTTTTGATGACTGATTCCGGGCTAGGAATTGCCTTGATCTTCGAGCCCCCTTTCCCTTTCTTGCTTTTGATGGAGAGGACATTTACCCCGTACTTTGCACCGATATCCAGTTGTCTTATTGATTTACCGGTGAACGATTTTGGAGCTGGAACCTCGGCGACTGAGTATCCCTCAAGAAAGCGCACGTGCTTTTCCCTTTCACCCATGGTAATGCTACTCGCCAGGGTTGATGTAACCTCTCGCCGTTGGATCTCTTTTTGGTACGCATCCTGAATATCTTTCATCCAAATCATTCCAATCAGCTTGCCCTTGTGTGAAGGGTCAACGACCGGGATACCATTGAGATCATACTTGCTCATCTTGTCGAGTGCCGTTTGACAGTTATCCGCAGGTGTCAGCGTTTCAAAGTTCGAATGTGATATGTCTCCGGCAATAAGGAGATCCTGTAAAGCATCCTTCTCAAACACAAGGTCTTTTATGTCGTTCATCGATATTATTCCTTTTATTCGTCCTCTGCCATCAACGACAGGGAATTCATTGGCCTTTCCAGTGAGAACTCGATTAAGGACTTGGCTGAAATCGTCCTTCATATTAATGGAATCGAACGTATCTGTGTACACCTCGTTAACAAAAATTGATTCCATAATATTAGTCTCTGTGCCTTCCTTGATGTTTATGTTTCTCAACAAGAGCTTCAGAGTATAGATCGATTCACGCGACAACTTAGCCGATAGGATTGTACTGATTATGCAAGTAATCATCAATGGAAGGATGATGGAGTAGTCGTTTGTTAATTCAAACACAATTATGATGGCAGTAAGCGGAGCTCGTGTTGTTCCGGCAACAAGTCCCCCCATTGCAACGAGCGCGTACGCACCTGGAGTTGCAGTGCTAAAAGGAAACAATTCATGCGCGAAGGAGCCGAAAAAAACTCCCAACATTGCACCCATAAACAAAGAGGGTGAAAAAATTCCCCCGGAACCTCCGGATCCAAGTGTCAACGATGTTGCAAATATCTTGACAAAGATAAGAGCCAGCGCCATATACCATAACATGTTCCCGTGCAAGGCATCATCAATGGAATCATACCCGACACCCATAATCTGAGGGAATAGAAGAGCAGTAATTCCGATCCCTAGACCGCCAACCATTGGTTTGAGGTATTCTGGAAATTTGAACTTATTATCAAAGATATAGTCCTAATTCACCGGATGACACAAGCTGATAATTGGGAACCTGGAACGCGGCAAAATTGCCCTCAAATGTGTGTGAGATGACCGTCGCCATTACTGATGAAATGACTATCGGAGAAAACTGCGCGATGCTAAAATCCATAAGAATAATCTCAATGGCGAATAGTGCACCAGCAATTGGGGCATTGAACGCAGCGGCAATACCGGCAGCCGCCCCACAACCAACAAGAGTTTTCATTCTCTTGGTTGGCACTTTGAAGAACTGCCCTATCGTAGATCCCAGACCTGACCCTACCTGAACGATCGGGCCTTCCCTGCCTACCGAACCCCCGGTGCCAATTGTCACCGCAGAAGCAAATGCCTTCACAAATGCTATACGAGGTCTGATCATACCTCCTTTCAGTAATATTGCCTGCATTACCTCTGGCACCCCATGTCCTTTTGCCTCAGGTGCCAAGAAGTAAATGATAGGACCCACTATCAAGCCGCCGATAACTGGAATCAAAAGCTTGAGATGCCACGGAGCGTTGATGATGTTCTCGAGTAAGACTCCCGTACCGGGAAACGAAAGGAGGGAAATCTCTGCAACTAACGCCCGGATTCCAATTGCCGCGAATCCTGCAAGCACACCGATCATGACAGCAACGATTAGCATGAACGTATGCTCAGTCATCTTCGCCCGATCTATTACGGCTGCGATGCGGTTCGACAGCAAGGTGAAAAGCTTCTTCAGAGGTAACTCTCTAGCCATTTCTAAATTTCAATTCAAATTTTCAGTGAAAATAGACGCGAACGAGCTATCGATGGGCCAGCTTACGACTGAGGTGAGACTATCGTTTCCAAAACACGGGTGAGAACAGGACAAGGATCGTGAAGAGCTCTAGTCTCCCGGTAAGCATGCAGAACGAGAGTACCCACTTCCCTAAAACCGGTACGTGAGCGTAAGTATCAACAGGCCCGACGGAACCAAACCCTGGACCAATATTTCCCAGAGTAGCCGCAACTGCCCCTGCAGCGCTTTTGATGTCCATGCCAAGAGCTGCCATTACAATCGTCATGAAAACAAAAAGGGAGATGAAGAGCCCGAAAAATCCAAGTACCTCAGTTATGATTTCCTGCTCCACCGCCCGACCATTGAACCTCACCGGTATCACCGCCTTTGGATGAACAAGCCGTTTGATTTCATTGAACCCATTCTTTACCATCAGGAGAATACGAGCAAGTTTTATGCCGCCAGCCGTGGAACCTGCCGATCCACCGTGGAACATCATCAACAAAAATATTAGCTGTATTGCAGGAGCCCAGAGCTGGTAATCGGCCGTGATGAACCCTGTCGTTGTTGTTATGGAAACGACCTGAAACAACACCGAGCGAAATTTTTCTTCAACACCAGGGAGATAGTCCGAGGCTATACCGATCGATACGACAAGTACCACCCCCAAGACGAGCAATGTGTAGAAAACGAATTCATCGTTATGAAAGTACCTCTTCACATCACCTTTAAGAGCTCTGTAGTGCAGTGTGAAATTCGTTGCCGCAAGAAACATGAATATGATGATGACATATTGAATAAACGGAGATTGAAAGTGAGCAATACTCGCATTCTTCGTGGAGAAGCCGCCGGTTGAAAGTGTAGTAAACGAATGACAGAGCGCATCGAATAAGCTCATTCCACCGATCATTAACAAACCAGCCTCAAGGGCTGTAAATAAAGCGTACACCATCCAAAGGATCCGGGCCGTCTGACTAATTCGCGGTGTGAGCTTCTCAACAGTTAGTCCGGGCACTTCAGCATTAAATAACTGCATCCCACCGACACCCAAAAGAGGCAGTATAGCAACCGAAAGTAGAATAATCCCCATCCCCCCGATCCATTGCGTGAGCGAACGCCAAAAAAGAACACCGGATGGGACCGCCTCAATGTTGGGCAGAATGGTGGCCCCTGTAGTGGTGAAGCCGGACATGGTTTCAAAGAACGCATCGGTAAAGGATGGAATCACACCGGAAAAAATGAAAGGTAAACAGCCGAATAACGAAGCCACAACCCAGCCGAAGGCAACGATGGCAAATCCTTCACGCTTTCCTACGTCGTGACGCTGTTCTCGACCGATGAACCACAAGGTGCTGCCAGCCGCAAGGGTAATAGCGAGTGAAACAATGATGGCCAGGGCGTCTTCACCGCCAAACCAATACGAGAAAGGGAGGGCGGCACCCATTAAGATACCGACTATAACTAGAATAAAACCCAGAACGGCGAGAACAGCTCTGACATTCATCCCCTAACTGAAGAGCCGTTCAACATCTCTGATTGATCGAGGAAGTGTGAAAACTACCACCCTGTCCTGTGGACGAATTTGAGTCGACCCGACCCCAATAGAAACTCCCCCATTGTGTATCACGCATCCGATAATGGCACCATCTGGAAAATCAAGCTTCACAATCGGCTTCTTCGTAGCCTTCGAGCCAGGCTGTGCAATCATCTCGATCACTTCAGCATCCACGCCGTGAAGAGTTGCGGCTGAAACAATTTCACCCTTGCGAATGAATTTGAGGATGGCAGTTGCTGCAGATAATTCCCTGCTCACAAGAGCATCAATTCCAATGGTGTTGGCGAGCGGGATATAGTCTAATCTTTCAACATGCGCAATTGTCTTCTTAACACCAACATGCTTTGCCATCAAACAAGAGATGATGTTGTTTTCTTCATCTGGGGAGACGGCGATGTAGGCATCCATGTCGGTGATCCCCTCCGTTGCCAGAACGTCAAGGTCCTTACCCTCATCCTGAATAACCATTGTCTTCTTCAAGTGCTCAGCTAGCTTCTGTGACCGTTCCTTGTTCGGCTCAAGCAACTTCACTGAAAGCTCGTCTTCCAGTTCCTCCGCTACAGTCTCACCCATTCCTCCACCGCCAAGAATCATGATGTCCTCGAATTTCACCGAGTCTTTCCCGCACAGTTGCAACATCTCCGGAACTCGCTCAGTCTTGGACACAACGAAGAGTTGATCACCGCGTCTGACCACAGTATCGCGCTTCGGTATAATGGTCTGCAAACCTCTTACAATACAGACGGCACGAAACCCGACGTCATTGTTGGCTGGAACAGCTTCGATGATTTTCTTACCGATAAGTGGGCTGTCAGCATCGAGCTTTAGTCCAATTAGCTGAATTCTCCCATCTGCGAATTCCACCACTTCCGTGGCAGCCGATCGCCTAATCACTCGAACGATTTCCTGCGCTGCGAGGCCTTCAGGATAAATGACCAGGTCAATGCCGAAGTCTTGCGGATTCATTGGTCCTTCCGAGTGCAAGAATTCCGGATCATTGACCCGAATGATCTTCTTCTTGACCCCGAGTTTCGACGCAAGAAGGCAGGAGGTGAGATTTACTTCCTCAAAAGATGTCACAGCGATGAGCATGTCGGCCTTCGACGCACCAGCCTGTTCGAGTGTGCTAATTCTACTGCCACTACCTTGGCATGTCATGACATCGAGGGTGTCGCTGACACGGCGTATACGCTCAGTATCCGGATCTACGACGACTATATCGTGTTTTTCCTGAGCCAAAATCTTGGCCAAATAGAGTCCTATCTCTCCAGCTCCGACGATAATTATTTTCATATTTACCGAATTTGTTCCTTTATTCGTTTCATGCAGCAACTTCCCGAACATCTTCCCTCAATGCGGGACTAATGTTAGGAAGAATACACCTTCTTCGCAACAGTTCCTATCATTTAGTGTTCACGGAAGAAACCTCCCCTTTTCTTCTGCTTTTGGACGCCTACATTCCTCTAACCTACCGAACCACTTGTAACGATTATTGGCGATCCAATCATACATCCGGTCTCTTACAAAAAGCGGGAGGATTCTGAGCACTGAAAACACGCTCCAGAAACCGCCCACATGAGTGAAAATCTCAATAACTGCTTCAGACCGTTGAGAGATTACATACTTGCCAGCGCGATCCTCGCGAGCGAACACAATTGTTTCGCAATCGCTTTTGACCGCTGGATGCGAGCTCACAATCTTTCGCGCTGTCGCACTCTGAAGAGGCGAAAAGGTCAGTTTGTGATGATGATCCTGTTTAAGCAAAAACTGAACGACTCGATCGCAAAGACCGCAAACACCATCATACAAAACAACGGGGCGTGCATTTTCCCGCTTCCCCCGTTGTGAATCCCTCGAAACAGCTGAAAACAACACTGTCCACATCCTACAACTCAGCTCTGGCTTCGCCCGCATATACGAGACGCAATAGCTTACTCAATCCCCGGTAAGCAGTTTTAGCTTCTGGACTTCTCTTTTTGTAAGAGGTCGCGTCTTTCCTCGGGCAAGCCCGTCTGTAGTGATCGGACCGTACGCAACACGGTCGAGTTTCCTAACAGTGTATCCAAAGTGTTCGAACATTCTCCGAACCTGTCGGTTCCGCCCCTCATGAACAATAATGCCGATTTCTTTTCCTTTCCCACCTGGCAGCACATGGACAACGGCCGGGGCTGTTTCGCCATCTTGTAGCCGAATACCTCTGCGCAATTGTTCAATGTGCTGGCGCTGTACAACTGTTTCACATGTCACGCGGTAGGATTTCTGAACCTCATGTTTTGGGTGCATGAGATGATTTGCGAATTCACCGTCGTTGGTAAGCAGCAGCACACCGGTGGTGTTCCTATCCAATCGGCCAATCGGGTATACACGTTGTCTTGCATGCACCTGGCTCATCACCGTCTTGCGTCCCCGCTCATCGCTGAGGGTGGTGATTGTATCCTTGGGTTTGTTCATCACTAGATAGAGGAAATCGTATACCCTCGTGACTTGGTTGCCGTCGACATACACTTTGTCAAGGGTCGGATTAATCTTAGTTCCTAGCTCGGTTATGATCTGCCCATTGACTTCTACTTTTCCATTTTGAATAAGCCAGTCTGCTTTTCGACGCGAAGACAGGCCGCACATGCTGAGATAGCGGTTAATTCGGATGGTCTCCTGTGGTTCTGGCTTGCGCGAGCGTTTCATGACTCCAAGAAACATAAAACGGGGTGAAACCACCCCGGTTCTGAATGCCTGCTCGGATATTCTAAACCTATTGTAGACCAGTAACAATCACTCCTGATCTCTGGACTCATCACCCACATCGGGAGAAGTATCTCTCCCGATTTCACGCAACCTTCCATCCTCGCTCACGATCATATTTCGTTGCTGGACCTCCTCCCCTGACTTCTTCGCTTCGAGGTCTGCCAACATCCGTTTCTCAACTTCAAATTCAGTTTCAGCCATCAGCTCATCGATCTCACGAGGTTTCGGAAGTTCAGAAAGATCATTGATGCCAAAGTGTTTCAGAAACTCTTTCGTAGTGCCATACAGGAGCGGTCGTCCTGGTGTTGCCGCCCGTCCGATAATCGCGATCAAGTTACGCTCCAGAAGCGTGTGCATCATATAGTCTGCGTTTACTCCGCGTATGGCCTCAATCTCTGGCTTCGTCACTGGTTGTTTGTAAGCAATGACCGCGAGACTCTCGAGGGCTGAGACAGAAAGCTTGCGTTTCGATTTCTCCTTCAGCATTTTGCCCAGCCAGACTGCAAATTGGGGAAGTGTAGCAAATTGGTATCCGCCGGCGACTCTTGCGATCCGAAACGCACGCCCGGTACGTCCATACTCCTCGTTTAAATCCCGCACGGTTGATAAAATAATCTCTTCGCTGATCCCTCTCGGCTTCTGTCCATCTTCAAGGGCGTTAAAAATATCCAAAACCTCCCTTATCGTAAGTGGTTCATCAGTCGCAAAAAAGAGGGCTTCAACGATTTCCCTCACCGTTAACTCACTTGAACCGAATAGATCGCCTTCTACCATCTAACTGACCGCGCGAAATGGAACATTGTTGTTTACTGATCGAATGAGAATATCGTCCTGTCCATCAACAGGAGCCAGCGAAACGACTTTATTCTTAACCATTTCCAGAAGCGCAATGATGGTGACGATGATCCGGATTCTTTCCGTCATGTGCGCAATGAGATCTAGAAACGTCGTTTGACCATGTACCCTGAGAAAATCCAGCGTGAAACTCATTTGCTCGTCAATCGAAACACTTGGCAATTCAACTTGATGGACCACTTTTCGAGGCATATGATCCAGCGTCGACTTGAAGGCGGAAATAAGATTAAAGAGAGAAACATCCTTAAGAGGGTCTTCATTCTCCTCCAGCATATGGAGTTTCGGGTCACTATGGAAATATTTCCTGTAGTGAACCTTACGCTGTTCGTCTTCTAACCTGGAGAATTCTAATGACATCTCCTTAAACCTCTTGTATTCAATCAATCTTCGTACAAGCTCAGCGCGCGGATCCTCTTCAAGGTCTTCATTTTCTTGCCTCGGCAGTAACATCTTCACTTTGATCTGCATAAGAGTCGCCGCCATGACAATGAAATCGCCTGCAACTTCCAAATCAAGCGTTGACATCAGGTGTAGGTATTCCAGGTATTCTTGGGTAATCCTTGCTATGGGAATATCATAGATATCCAGCTCATCTCGTTTGATGAAAAAGAGAAGAAGGTCGAGCGGACCTTCAAAGTTTTCAAGCTTAACCCGATAGTTGTGCATTTTTTCTAACCCATTGCCATCGCTTCATGAACTTCTACCATGGTTGTCTGCGCGCGGATCCGTGCCCTGCCCTCTCCCTCACCCAGGATTGTCTTGACTTCGTCAAGGTGGTTTTCATAGTGGGCACGTTTTTCACGGAACGGAGCCAGTGTCTCAGTCACTCTGTTAGCAACCCGCATTTTACATTCGACACATCCGAGAGCGCCGCTCCTGCAGTCGGCATCGATCTGAGAAGTTTCAGATGGATTGAACTTCTGATGGTATGTGAAAATCAAACATATCTCAGGCCTACCAGGATCGTTCTTGCGGATCTTAAGCGGGTCGGTAACCGCCTTTCGAATTTTTTTCTGAATGTCCTGAGGAGAGTCAGATAGCAGAACTGTGTTATCAGCTGATTTGCTCATTTTCTTGTCCATACCATCCAGGCCCGGCAGGCGAGCGAAGCTTGTTAGCTTAGGCTCCGGCTCGGGGAAGACTTTCTTGTATTGTTTATTGAACCGACGGGCAATCTCACGCGATATTTCAACGTGCGGGACTTGATCATCGCCGACTGGCACGAGATCTCCTTTGTAGAGTAAGATATCAGCCGCCTGAAGAACCGGGTAGCCAAGATGACCAAACGTGACATTCTCAATATTGAGATCCCTTACCTGTTCCTTGACAGCAGGATTACGCTCCAGTCGCGCTGCAGTGATTAACATTGAAAATATCAAATGAAGCTCCGAATGCTCCTTAATCTGAGACTGTCGAAACACGGGGCTCTTCGCCGGGTCAACCCCCGCAGCAAGCCAATCGATAAGCATGTCGATAGAATTCTGATAGATTTCTGACGAGTCAGGATTTGTGGTCAGGGAATGATAGTCGGCGATGAGGTGATAATTGTTGAAGTCATTTTGAAGAGATACCCAGTTTTCCAATGCACCGACGAGATGGCCAAGATGCAGCTTCCCGGTTGGTCGCATCCCGCTGAGAATCGTTTTCTTCTTCGTCAAATAGCGTGTCCACTCCTTGTTGAGACAATGCTGATCAGTGCAAGAACAGGTAAGGCTTCCAGCGGTCGTCCAGCGTTCCGACAAAATGGCTGATGAAGGTCACGTGATTCGGACGCATCGGCCTTCGCCGCAGTGGCATATGTGCTTCTTCAGGTGTGCGATCACCTTTCTTATTATTACACTTCACACATGCACTTACCAGGTTCTCCCACGTTTCCTCTCCGCCGCGAGAGAGAGGCAGCACATGGTCGACTGTTAGAGGTACGTCACCACGTCCACAATACAGGCAACGGTGCCCATCCCGACGTAGGATGTTCTTTCTGGAAAGGATAATTTTCTTGAACGGAACACGCACATACACCGCCAACCGTACAATACTGGGGAATGGCATCGTCATGGTAACAGAATGCAACTCCAACCCATCCTTTGCAGCAATCAACTCAGCCTTTCCAAGGTACAAAAGGACAATGGCCTTCCTGACATTGATGACACTCATGGGCTCGTAGTTCTGATTTAGTGTCAGAACCTTTGCATTCATCTTCCCATTCGAAGCACGTGATTGAACCTGGGTACTGAAGTCGTCTTTACTCCTTTGCTGTCAGGATTTGTGATCAAGTTCTATGAATTCTAAACAAAAAATATACCACTAATGGCCTCAATTGTCAAGGCAATGCTCCAAAACGCAGCATGCTCACAACACGATTATGAAGCACGAAAGCCCCGGATCATCTCCGAGGCCTTCGAATTCTAAATCATCCATTGTTGGCTTGGATGTTTACCTGCTACGCTGGGTCATCCTTCCGGTATTTGGATGGCCGCGAAATAAGTTCCGCGGTCGGGGCTTTTCATTCTGAGAAGTATCGAATCACCCGGCTTGCGGGCTTCGATGATCTTCTTTAGGTCGCTCGGTGATGAAACTTCTTGCCTATCCGCTTCTAGGATTACATCATTGGTTCTGATGTTTCGGTTGAAAGCCTCACCGAATTGCTTTACATCTGACACAACAACGCCTTTATCGACTTCAAGACTCCTCTTATCCTCAGCGCTCAGAGGTCGAACACTCATTCCGAGGTTTTCCAACTTTAGGAGCTTTGACTCCCCAGTCTTATCTTCTGCATCACCACGCCCCCTATCAACTGCCCTCACAGCTCTTGATTCCTCATCACGAGCCTTGAGGGTAACAACCTTCTCGATAGTTCTCCCCTCCCTAAATATCTTCAAAGTTACATTGTCACCCGGGTGCTGCGTGGCAACATACGACTGGAGTTCATTCGCTGCGTTAACCTCTTTATCATTGATGGAGAGAATGACATCCCCTTCCCTCAAGCCAGCGACGGCACCCGCCCCATCATCCAAAACACCTTGAACGAGAACACCTTCGGCCTTGGGCAACCCAAGAGCACTTGCCATCGTTTGGTCGACCGAGCTAATTCTGACACCTATGTACCCACGCCGCACTTCTCCTTCTGTGATGAGATCCCTGGATACTGTCTTCAGCAAGTTCACGGGAACCGCGAAGCCATACCCTTGGTATCGAGCATTGGTAGTAGCGATAGCAGTATTGATGCCAATGACCTCACCCTTCATATTTACCAGGGCGCCCCCACTATTCCCGGGATTAATGGCTGCATCGGTTTGTATGAAATCTTCTATCGCATAGCCATCAGCATCGCGAATTACTCTAAGATTGCCACGCCCCACCGCGCTTATGATGCCAGCAGTGACTGTTGAAGTAAGGCCCAGCGGGTTACCGATGGCTAGAACCCACTCACCCACCTGCACATTGTCAGAGTTTCCGAGTGCCGCGACAGGTAGATCTTCTGCATCGATCTTAACAACAGCCAAATCAGTCAAGGGATCAGTACCTATGAGCTTTGCTTTATGGCTAGACTTGTCGAACAACGTTACCTCAATGCCATCTTTTTCAGCATTTTCTATCACATGGTTGTTGGTAGCGATATAACCATCCGGTGTAATGATGACTCCCGACCCGGCACCTTGCGATCGTGGAGCTTCGGGCACTTTGAAATCAGGACCAAAGAAATGAAAGAAATCTCTCGGCATACTTCGCTCGCCGTCTTTACTTGTGACTCTAATGAACACAACTGATGGCGTCACAGCCTTTGCGACTTCAATAAAATTACCGCTCAGGTTACCCAGATCCAGCTGGGCCTTCGTAATGGGGGGTGGACCACCAAGTTTTAGACTGCGCCCACTATCTGCAAATCCGAGATCAACGCCCCCACTGAAATTTGACATGATCAACGCACCAAGAACGATGCCAGCGGTGATCAACACCAATGCTGCTATCACAGGTTTTCTAAACATACTTACGTCCTCCCGTTCACAAAAAGGTTCTCAATCCCTTAGAACAAAATCTTCTCCCTTTAGAACAAAATCTTCTCCCTTTCGGTTCATCTAGTCAGTTCTCCTGCGGGATTTACATAATAGCTGAAAAAACAGCATCGGCCTTCAGCCTGTGAAGTCCACCAATATGAGTCTGCAAATGCCGACGCAACGCTGTGTGTACTTCATCTCTCAATTGAGAAGATAACGTCATGCTCGTCACTGCTTCACCGTGCGGGACTTTTTGTATCTCCTGCAATATCCGAAGTCCGGCAGCGGAAATAATCCCATGCCCAATCCGTTCATGCGAACATTTCCCGCAAAGCACACCTCCAGAACTTAAATGTAATTCGCCCTCCTTTGTTCCATCCGACACTTGACCGATGGAAGCGCCACAGCGGGAGCACTGATGGAAATTCGGCCTGAAACCCAGGATCTCCGACAGCCTCATCTCAAAGAAATACAACACATTCATAGCATTCGTCGTTGCAGTATTGACGGCCTCGAGCGTCTGCACAACCATGTTGAATAAAGCCTTGCTTTCGTCTTCCGCGCGCGTCACAACCTCCACAAGCTCTATAATCGACAGGGCCGCCGCCATTCGATCCATGTCCTCGGACAGCTTGTTAAATGATTTTATTGAGTCGCATTGTGTCAAAAGGTGGAGGTCCCGATTTTCCTTTTTGTAAATTATCGCAACAACATAATTCATCGAATCGAGAGCTGAACCGAACTTTGCCCTCCTATCGCGAGCGCCTTTCGCGATCACTGAAAGCTTCCCATACTCGCGCGTGTACAGGGTGAGAATCTTGCTTGTCTCTCGAAACTTCCTTGACCTTAAAACAATCGCTTCAGTTTTGACGATCATGTCTCATTTGCAACCGCTTGAGTCGGTTGCCTTTTCAGACCCGCTATAGACTCGACGTATGGCGGCTTCAAAATACCGCATTCAGTGATAATCGCTGTAACAAGCCCGTTTTGAGTTATGTCGAACACTGGTGCAAAGACCTTCACGCCCTCAGGTGCAATCCGGACTCCGCTTACATGCGTTACCTCGTGAGCTTTCCGTTCTTCGACTGGAATCTGCTCCCCCGTTTTGGTGTTCACATCAATTGTAGAAGTGGGCGCTGCAACGTAGAACGGAACCATGTGTCGCTCTGCGAGAACGGCCAGCGGGTATGTTCCTATTTTGTTGGCAACATCACCGTTTCCAGCAATCCGATCCGCACCTACGATTACGGCATTCACCTCTTTCTGTTGCATCAGAAATCCTGCAGTACTGTCAGTAATGAGTACAACCTCCAACCCTTGTTTCATCAACTCCCAGCTTGTTAACCGCGCCCCTTGAAAGTGAGGCCGGGTCTCATCAACAAACACGCGAAGAATCTTGTTCTGCCTTGCAGCAGTAGTTATGATGCTCTGCGCTGTGCCGTCTCCAGCGGTTGCAAGGGCACCGGTGTTGCAATGTGTGAGAACCGATGAGCCTTGCTGAATCAACTCGGCTCCTAACTCTCCGATTTTGCGACATGCTTCTACATCTTCTTGCTGGATCGCCCGAGCCTCTAGTTCTAGATGAGACCAAATCGAAACCATGGCAGAGCTACTTGCCTGCTCATATGCACGACGCATGCGATTGAGTGCACCAAACAGATTGACCGCAGTCGGTCGCGTCTGCGAAAGATAGTTAATGGCCTCGTACAACTTTTTCTCCAAATCCTGCTGCGAGGCAATGTCCTTATCGTGGACTGCGAGGAGAACTGCAAACGCAGCGGCCACGCCGATAGCTGGAGCACCGCGAATCTGTAGGGTTCGTATCGCATCAGCAATCACGCGGTAATCAGAAGTTTCGACACTGACTTCCTCACCCGGAAGTTTCGTCTGATCTATAAACCGAACCTTTCCGGCAACCCATTCAACCGAGGTCACTGTTCTCTCCATGTGTCGAGGAATCAGGCTCTTCAATCTCCTTCTTCAAACCGGGACAGCTCGCGGAATTCACGGAATCGATCCTGTATCTGCAAGTACGTCAGATCGGCCAAACCGTCAACGCCAAACTTCTCCACGCAAAACGACGCTAGTGTGCTTCCATAGATGACAGCCCGCTTGAGATTTTCTTCAGAGAGGTCGTCTGTGCGGGCAAGCCAGCCTACAAATCCTCCTGCAAATGCGTCCCCCGCGCCCGTAGGATCGGAAATATTTTCCATAGGATATGCAGGTGCCGAAAAGATCATTTGTTCTGTCAACAACAGCGCACCATGCTCCCCTTTCTTGATGATAACCACGCTCGGCCCCATTGCCCGAATGACCTTCCCCGCTGTGATCAAGTTTGGCTCCTTGGAAAGCAGTCTCGCTTCCGAATCATTCAAGATTAGCACTTTGATAGATTTTAGCGTTTCACGGAGTTCCTTGTTTTTGCGTTCGATCCAGTAGTTCATCGTATCGCAGATAATGACACGTGGGTTGTGCATCTGATCAAGGACTTTGCTCTGCAGTCCAGGATCAATATTGCCAAGACAAACACACTTGCTCTTGCGGTATTTCTCGGGAATGATCGGATTGAATTTCTCAAATACGTTCACGTCTGTAAAGATCGTGTCCCGGACGTTCAAATCGTAGTGATACTTCCCGGACCACCGGAAGGTTTTCCCGTCCTCTACGACCTGCAAACCTTCGAGGTCGATATTTCTCCCCTTAAGAAAGGAAATACCCTGTTTCGGAAAATCCCCGCCAACCACGCCCACCAGCCGAATGGGGACAACAAAATAGCTCGCTGCCGCTGCAATGTAGGTCGCCGAACCACCCAAGGCGTTATCAACAGCCCCGAAAGGAGTTTCAATGGTATCAAGTGCCAGTGATCCGACTACCAGTACGCTCACAACACTTCAAAAACTAGGTGTTGATGGTGATGAAAATATCCCTCAAAAAGGTAAGCAAAGGAGAATAGATTCGCAAGGCAAACGATTGGTGACAAGGTGATGCAGTGGCCGGTTCATAATGGAATTCGCGTTAGCATACCCGCTTGTTGTCCACTTACTATGAACTCCTCGATAACTTTGAGACCTTGACGTTGTCCGGGCCATACCAGACGACGGCAAGCCTCATCATACCGCAACCAATCATATGTCCGATGTTCGACAGATAGCTTCGGCTCATCTTTTTCTTGCACCTGTGCAGCAAACAGTGGACTCACATTGACGGCGTCGTAGTCATGGTCATAAAACGTATTGGCATACGGTACGACCCAAAACCGTTGGGGGTTGAGACTGGTTTCTTCTTTGAACTCACGTAGAGCTGCGTCGATTGCTTTCTCGCCTTCGTCAATTGCGCCACTCACAAACTGCCAGATACCAGGATAGATTTTCTCATCAGGAGATCGCTTCAAAAGAAGATATTCGAGATGATCCTTAACGAAACGAAATGCACACACTTCGACAATTCGGCAAACGATTGCTGTCATAGTAGCCGGCGCGCGATGAAGTCTCTCATAGCTATAGGAGCCACTTGACAGTGATAATCCCCAAAATGAAAAGCAAGCCAAGTGCCAAGGTCAATCTTTCCAAATATCTATCCATATACTCCTTTATTCGTGGGCCAAACAGAAATAACAGCCCACCAACCAAAAAAAATCTCGACGCCCGGCCAACCAATGATGCGAACGCGAGAGTGCCAAGATCGATGGTCTCGTTGAATCCGGCAGCAATTGTGAACACCTTGTAAGGGATAGGAGTAAAGCCTGCGAAAATGATTGCAAACCATGCATTCTCTCGGTACTTGTCTAACACAAACTGGAATTTATCACTGAACCCATAAAAGTCAACGATCCTCGACCCTATGGTCTCAAAAAAAGCATACCCAATGTAATAGCCGAGAAATGCACCGCTTACTGAACCGGCAGTACAGATGGCCGCAAATTTGAAAGACTGCTTTGGATTTGCAACCGCAAGGGCGATGAGGAGAACGTCAGGTGGAATAGGAAAGAATGATGATTCAACAAAAGCAATGAAGAAGAGCGCCCACAACGCATATGGTTTCTGAGCAAAGCTCTCAACCCAATCTTTTGTTCGGTACAGAAGTTCTGATATTTTCTTCAACAGCAACTCTTCATTCTGCCAAACGTTCCTGAATTGAAAACGAAGATAGCCAAATCGTTAGTAGCATTCAAGAACGTTTACAGACTTTCAAAGGTAATGATACCTTCAACAGAAGATGCCTTGCGTACTCCGTTGCGAATTGCCTGAGCCGTCGCATCAGCCCCCATCTCCGCTACAAGGTCGAAGTTGGTGCTAGCTGATCCGGAAGCCAAACCAAATACGACATCGCCATCGTATGAACTGTGAACCGGCTTTATCGCTCTTGCCATGCCATCATGACCACGCTGAGCCATACGGTTGACTTCGACCTTTGACATTTTCGCATTTGTCAAAATCGCAACGAGTGTAGTATTGGCCTGCAATACAGGCTTTGAATGTGTAAAGCTCCTCAATGGGTCGGATTCACTCAACCACGCCCCATCCTTTGAACGAGCTCCCGCCAAGACCTTTCCTGATTCATCTAGGACATCCCCAACTCCGTTCACGACAGCCACGGCAGCAACGACTAGATCACCGCTCGATAAAGTTGCGCAACCGATTCCTCCCTTCATTCTTGTTTCAATCCCAGCCCACTTGCCCACGGTAGCACCGGTTCCCGCTCCGACTGTTCCCTCTTCGGTCACATTTGCCACTGCCGATATGCAAGCCTGATATCCCGATTCTGAAGTCGGACGGATATCCTTCGAGCCGACGTTCAGATCGAAGATGACCGCTGCGGGGACAATCGGCACCTTTATCCATGGAGTACTGTATCCAATGCTATGTTCTTCAAGATATTTCATGACGCCGTTAGCGGCGGCGAGACCAAAGGCACTCCCACCTGTAAGAAGCACGGCGTGCACTTCTTGCATCGTTTTGTCGCTCCCGAGAAGTGAAAGCTCGCGCGTGCCAGGAGAACTGCCTCGAACATCGCATCCCCCAACAGTCTTGGGTGGACATAGAATAACAGTGCAACCTGTTAGTGCGCTCTTCTCAGTCCAATGACCTATCTTAAAGCCTTCAGGCAATTGTCCCATCGGGGTTTCCTTTCGAGCAAAAAAAAGGCCCGGTGGATACCGGACCTGTAAGAACGATTTGAGTGCCAGGCTATGCCTTCATCGCATCGATCTGCGTGAAGAGGAGGTGGTCATGATAATAATGCATCAAGAGGAACGAGAGCACCACAATGTAGTAGCACTGATCGAAGCTGAAACCCAGCATCTCCTTGTTGAGCAGCAGAATTGCAATCATGCAGACTGCCCCCACCGCACAACCAACATTGAACGCGTAGAACCTCCACCCCCTGCCGGCGAGCGACATATTCCGAATCAGCGGCGTGCTGATACCCTGCTTCTGTTGACGCAGCCTGTTGATGTAAAGAGTCAAACCAAGATACTGGAATGAATGCCATGTGTTAAAACCCTGAAAAGCAACGTCCAACTCGTGATAAGCGGGGATGAAGAAAGCGACAACAATTGTTAGTCCCATAAGCAGTGCTTTCGGCGCATGAAGCTCACCGCGCATATATTCCCTGTATGCCTTCCAAACCCAAAGAGTGAGTGAAACGCCAAAAATCATTGCCACCACCAGAAACATACCCCAGCCAATAGTTGGATTGTTCTCGATCATCATGAACTCGGGAAAGAGGAGTTGGATTTGACCGATCTTGAAATCGTTGTTCACCATTCTCCAAACACCAAGTGGAAGGAGTGATGAGAATACTACGACATAATCAAGCACACGAGCCTGGATGGAAATGCCTTTGGGATTCTTGCTGTTGTAACAATCAAGAATGTAGGCAATCTGATGAAGAATATGGACTGAAGCCCAGAAGAAAAAGAATGTTATCAACAATTGGAAATTCACAATCCCGAGCGACACTACACATACTGGCAGGAGAAGGGAGCCAAGCAAGAATGGGATGTGATGCTTTCTGAATTCGCCATCAAGAAACGTTCTAGTGAAGGTGGCGTACATGTGCGGGCCGCCGATCAGCAATGCAATCAAACCATTTACGGTATTTCGGCTGAAATCCAGGATGTCCGGAACGGCAACTCCAAGTGTTCCGCGGATCGATTCAAAGCCTAGCAAGTAGAGGAAAAATTCATAGGCTGCAAACGGCAGCAGAACAAGCACAGCGCTGAGGCTTATAAATGTGAGATCCCACGTTTTGCTATTGAGCCACAGGTACCCTGGCACAGTACTGGCACGAGCCCCCGCGGTAGCTGAAAATGTGGTATTCATCGTTGTGCCCTTGTTACATGAGGTCGAAGAATCTTGAACACAGAGTAGCAGATAGTCGATTGGTCATATCCAGACGCGTTGGGTTCAATTATACGCGAATTCCCAGTGAGAGTCAAGCAAACAAGAAGGTCGAAATCCTCAGTTATTCATCGTAAAGCCTGCGTATGGCAGAAAGAACTACCCCACACGCTACACCCACATTAAGCGATTCCCCCGCACCGTACCTTCGGATCGCGAGATGGACGTCGGCAAGCTTCTTTACCTGATCGGAAACTCCCCACGCTTCGTTTCCAAAAACAATCAGAGATTTGCTTTCGTAGTTCGCCCTGTCGAAGTGTGTTTCGCCCATCAGTTGAGTTACATAAACCTTGTAGCCTAGCTGTTTCGCTTTTGAAATGGTCAACGGAAGGTCGACCCCCTCTGCAATCGGAAGATGGAACATTCCTCCCATTGTTGCTCTCAGCACCTTCGGATTGTACAGTTCTACAGAATTACGTCCGAGAATAATCCCGTCGACTCCAAACCAATCGCAAGTACGAACCATGGAACCGACGTTTCCGGGATCTGACACTCCGTCGAAAGCAACCAGATACGACCGTGACTGATTTTTTTGCAGCATCGAATCAACAAAATGTTCCTTCTGCCGAAGAACAGCCATAATACCCTGGAACGTAACAGTCTCGGCGATGATCTCCATCTCACTTGTTGTGATCTGATGGACGTTTGACGTTTTCTTCACAAGCGTCTTGAAGAGTGTCTTCCCCGCAGGGTGTTCAAGCATATCTCTTGTGTAGAAGGCCTCCAGTACTTTAAAATTCGACTTTACTGCCTCCTGAACAAGACGCACGCCTTCAACGATGAATTTCTTTTCTTCGTCGCGGTGCTTCTTATGTGTGAGCTCACGGAGCTCTTTGAGTTTTCTTTTTGATAGAGGCATGATAAATAAGTTTTGCAGAATATAGGAAAAATTCCAGAATAAAACTCAACAGTCGCAGCCCACATCGTCATATCACACAGGATGTTCCGAGGAAAGACTCATACATTCTACTCCCTGTACTCACCCCACACCTCACGCAACGTATCCGATATCTCTCCAACTGAAGCATAGGCCTCGACGCTTTTCAATATGAAAGGAATAAGATTCTCGCGCGTGAGTGCCACGGCTTTGAGATCGCTTAGCGCGGATTTGACTGAACTATCGTCACGTTTCGCCCGTGTCGTATTCAAGCGCTCCACCTGTCTTTTTACGACGGACTTATCGATGGACAAGATCTCAGGCTGCGGCTCTGCTTCATTCACATAATCATTTATCCCAACGATAATCTTTTCCTTCTTCTCAATCGCAAGTTGATAGTGGTATGCGCTTTTTGATATTTCGTTCTGATAATACTTCTGCTCGATGGCTTTGACTGCCCCTCCCATCTTGTCGATGTTCTCAATCAGCCCCCACACCTTCTTTTCAACCTCATCAGTCAGTGATTCCACAAAATAGGAGCCGCCTAAAGGGTCAATCGTGTCAGCTACCCCTGATTCATGCGCGATAACCTGTTGTGTGCGGAGCGCAAAAGTAGCAGAGGCTTCTGTCGGAAGGGCGAGCGCTTCATCCTTTGCATTGGTGTGCAGCGATTGACAGCCTCCTAGTACAGCGGCCATGGCTTGCAGCGTCACTCGGACAACATTGTTGTCAATCTGTTGAGCAGTGAGCGTTGAGCCGCCTGTCTGCGCGTGAAACCGGAGCTTCATCGTTTCCTCATTCTTTGCACCGAACCACTCTTTCATAATTCTGGCCCAAATTCGCCGGGCGGCCCGAAACTTGGCTACCTCTTCGAAGAAGTTATTGTGTGCATTGAAAAAGAAGGAAATCCGAGCACCAAAGTCGTCAACATTCAGCCCCGCATCAACAGCTGCCTGTACGTATGCAATACCATTAGCCAGTGTGAATGCCAGCTCCTGCACAGCTGTCGCGCCGGCCTCACGGATGTGGTAACCGCTGATAGAGATGGCGTTCCAACGAGGAACATTCTGCCTGCACCACTGAAAGGTATCAGTCACAAGACGCATAGAG
>JAPUKJ010000017.1 GCA_027295705.1 Ignavibacteria bacterium
CTTCAACTAACAACGTCCCGTACAAGCAGTCTATAACCCTTGGAGTAACGGATTTAAGTAATTCACATTTCCACGTCCTATAATGTAACTCATAACTAGTTTAATATATCTAGATAGATAATAAGTTAAGTGTTGGACTGGACTGCACCCCATACGTGGGACAGTATTTTGAGAATTAAGGTGTGGTCCTCCTGTTCATAAGATCGTATCCAGCCGTCGGCTCAACGCCCGACACCCCCAATGGCTTTGCGGTTGAAGGCATCCAGGATCGCGCCAGGAAGACAAACTCTGATAGAGCCTGATGTAGGTGATGTCTGCAACCCAGAGTTGGTTGATACCCGTTGGGACGATCTCTCGAGAGAGATTCGGATATACACGGTAGCCATGACGGGAGTCGGTGGTGGTGATCCAGTGCCGACGACGCAGACAAAGCAAATTATCCTTGCGCATGAAGGCCAAAACACGCTTATGATTGACTTGGTAGCCCCGACGATGCAAGAGCGCTGTTACCCGTCGATATCCATAGCAGGAGAACTTAAGACAGATGCATTGAATCAGATCGTGCAACTCCTGTCTCTCAGGCTCACCTGTGTGCCGAAGCACTTCGTTGCGCAGGCTCACGTGCAGCAAGAGTCAGTCTGCGGTAATAGCTGCTGCGTGGTACGTGGGCCAGCCCGACAGAGGTCTGGCGGGCCAGTCTACACAGCCTCTGGAGTGGCGCACCGAAAGCATGTTCATCTCTGATCGTAGTATGTATCAGCGCAGCCCATCCTGCCCGATCCGGGAAGCAGTCCTGAGCCGCTGCAAGAGTTCTTTTAAGAACCGATTCTCCATGGTCAGTTGACCGATGGTCTGCTCCAACTCGGCAATGTGAGCATCGTTGGTCTGAGTACCGTTCCTCCTGCCGTGACGAAAGACATCCTCGCCATACTGTCGGTATTGGTGAACCCAACGATGAATTTGATTCGGGTGAACTTCATGTCGTCGTGCGAGCTCCACCAAGGGAACACCGGCTTCCGCTTCGTGAACAACCTGGACTTTGAATGCTGGACCAAACGTGCGACGAGACTTGGCCATTGGGGTGACCCTCCTTTCAAAAGATCACACCTAATTTACTCAACTGACTGTCTCAAAGAAGGGGTTCACTTCAGTCTCTTATGCAAAGAAAGCCTTGGATAATCTTGAAAAGATAAAAGTGGTCTGTGCCGCACCACTGTCCCATCTAAAGCCCCTAAAAAAAGTTAACCCCCACAATTGCTGTCTATTTGTTACCTCTTTATTCTCCTTCTTAAACTGACCCACTACCAACCGTTGGAATTTCTCACAAAAATTGATTAAATTACAATGGTTTATAACCTCCACGAAACCTTTACTTTTCCCACCTAAGGAGAACGTGATGAAATTTACCGCTAATACTACGGAACTCCAACGTGGACTTAGCAAAATCAGTGGTGTAGTTCCATCCAAATCAACAACGCCAATTCTTGAGTGTATTCTATTCAGCCTAGTCAATGATACACTTACGATCACAGCAACTGACTTGGAGATTTCAATAACAATCTCTTTACAAGTCCGCGGAGCCGAGGATGGCAGAATTGCAATTCCTGCAAAGAGACTTATAGATACCATCCGGGCTCTACCAGACAGTTCGCCAACATTTGCTGCAGATATAGCGACAAACAAAATTAGAATGACAACTGACAACGGTGAATTTACCCTCACAGGCGAGAATGCCAAAGACTTCCCATCGTTGCCTCAATTCAAAGGATCAGATCAATTAATACTTGACAGCAGTTCTCTCAAGCGCATAATTCAGCGTACAGTCTTTGCGGTCAGCACTGACGAGCTACGGCCTGCAATGATGGGAGTGTTGCTTGAGCAAAAAGGTACTGAGCTACTTGCAGTTTCAACAGATGGACATCGGCTGGTAAGATTTGTTCAAAAGCTCGAAAGCAGTTCACCTCTTAACAGATCAATTATCATTCCGGCTAAGGCTTTAACCATTCTTGGGAAATCTCTTGACGGCGGTGAGAGCTCAATTAGCATAAACGAAACCCATGTCAGATTTACATTTGAAAAAAGTGTTTTGCTCTCCCGCTTAATAGACGAAAGTTACCCGAACTACGAAACGGTTATACCGCGGGATAATGAGAAGGTCATGACTATAAACAGAGAAGATATTATTGCATCAATTCGACGCGTTGGCCTATATGCTAGTGCTACTACACATCAGGTGCGCTTTGATCTGAAAGAAGGTAGTCTTACGGTTAGTGCACAGGATATCGACTTTGGAGGCGAGGCACGAGAGACAATCAAGTGTGATTACGCGGGGGATGATCTAGAAATAGGGTTCAACTCAAACTATGTTCTTGATATTCTTACACACCTAGAAGCAGAGCAGGTTTCTTTTAAGCTTAGTTCACCCACTCGGGCTGGACTGATTTTACCAGTGTCTTCAAATCACGAGGAAGATGTTATTATGCTTGTAATGCCGGTGCGCCTGACCACCTAACGGCTGAGTCAAGTACTATTTGATCCCGTAGCCCCATCTACAGATGGGGCTACAGTATTAAAATGGCCTTATGTTCAAATGAATCTCAAACGAATACAGATAAGAAATTTTCGCAACCACAACCAAACGAATCTGACATTTGCAGTAGGGATAAATGCCCTGCTGGGAAACAACAGTGAAGGGAAAACAAGTATTCTTGAAGCAATTTCATACCTCGGTTTAACCAAGAGTTTTTTCGGCGCAAGCGACGTTACGGTGCTTCAAATTGGGAAAGAATTTTTTGAGATAGAGGGAACGATCCTTGCGGATGGAGGCGTCGAGAATACCGTACAAGTGACCTATGAAAAAAGTTCTGGCGAGAAGATAGTTAGCGTAAACCAGACGCGGTCAGACAAACTCACATCGTTTATAGGAAAGTTTCCCGTTGTAATTCTATCACCTGAAAGCAATGGAATCACATCCGGTCCGCCCGCCGAGAGACGTAAGTTTATGGACCTGATATTGTCTCAGGTAAGCACAGCCTACTTTGTGGATCTTCAGGAATACCGTGGTGTATTAAGGCAAAGGAACAAAATACTTTTAGACGCAAGATCCTTAGGGAGGCTTGAGCCAAAGGTTATTGAACCATGGGATATTAGCTTGGCACGGTATGGTAGCCGGATTACTCACCGTCGGCGACTCTTCGCGATGGAGTTTCAAGCATTTATGCGAAATTCTTACCGCGAGCTTGTGCCGAGTAGTGAGGAACCTCAGATTGAATATAACGGCATTCCTGGTAGTTCGATTGATGAAATCGCCGCATCGATGACTTCAGAGATTTGCAAGCATCGGTCTGAGGAGGTTCGGCGAGGCATGACGCTGGTTGGGCCCCACCGAGACGAACTTCAGATGAGTATAAGTGGCATGAGTGTACAAAAGTACGCCTCGCAAGGGCAGCACAAGAGTTTGTTAGTTGCACTCAAGATAGCCGAATTCTTCTACGTCAAGGAACACAAGAACGAAATTCCGATGTTCCTGCTTGATGATGTGTTTAGTGAACTGGACGAACTACGCTCTCAGCATGTCCTTGATTTGATTGGAAGCATTGGGCAAACGATTATTACAACGACAGGTGAATCTGTGTTTCACGATACCGTTAGCTGGAATGGTCAGAATCGAAAGTTTTACGTCGAAAAAGGAACTTGCAGTGCGAGATAGAATGAAGGCAAGTGGACCCCAGCCAGTTGGTGCAGCAATAAAAGTGCTCGCTCATCAACTGGGAATCACCAAGACGTTATCGCAGTACAGCGTGATAACATTGTGGGAATCAATCGTAGGCGAACAAATTGCCAGAGTTACCACAGCACAGCGAATGGAAAACGGAATCCTTTTTGTTGGAGTAAAGACAGCTCCGTGGCGGGCCGAGTTGAGTATGCGACGACTTGAGATTACGGAGAAGATAAACAATGCGTTGGGTAAGAAGGTTGTAAAAGATATTAGATTTCGATAGTCAGAACAACGCCGAGAAGAATATAATGGGGAAGACAGCAATATCCGGGAAAGAAAGAACGGGCTCAACAACAGGTGTTTCTATCTCCAAGCAGGGGGGTAGTAAGACAAAAGCGCAAGGGTACACAGCAAAAGACATAACTGTTCTCAAGGGTCTTGAGGCTGTGCGCAGGCGCCCCGCAATGTATATAGGCGATGTAAGTATGCGCGGTCTGCACCACCTAGTCTACGAAGTTGTTGACAATTCTATTGATGAAGCGCTCGCCGGCTATGCAAAGAACATCCAGGTAGTTATCAACGAGGACGGCTCAGCTACTGTTATTGATGATGGACGGGGAATTCCAACTGGTACACATGCTGAAGAGAAGCGTTCTGCTCTTGAAGTTGTGATGACGTTGCTTCATGCCGGCGGCAAGTTTGACAAAAATACCTACAAGGTATCAGGAGGTCTCCATGGCGTAGGCGTCTCTGTTGTGAACGCGTTGAGTGAATGGCTTAAGGCTGAGGTGTACCGCGAAGGAAAGGTGTGGTACCAAGAATACAGAAGGGGGACGGCTATTGCACCCGTAAAAGTAATTGGGAAGGCAGGGGAAGGGCAAACTGGGACAAAGGTAACGTTTTTGCCCGATGCGGACATCTTCAAGAACAGAACGTTCAAGTTTGACACAATTGCAGAGCGTCTCCGAGAACTTGCCTTCCTTAACCCAGAAGTAAGGCTTCGCATAGTTGACCTGCGATCGAAGATCGAGCAGGAAGAGACTTTTCACTTCAAGGGCGGCCTGGTCGAGTTTGTGAGGTACATAGATGCGACACGCCCTCCAATTGTGCGAAACCCCTTCTATGCTCATGGCACAGAGAATGATGAGAACGGTCGGCCAGTAGAAGTTGAGGTAGCCTTCCAGTACAACGACCAGTTCACTGAGAATATCTTTACCTATGTTAACGATATCAATACCCACGAAGGGGGTACGCATCTAATCGGTTTTCGCACCGCCCTCACCCGGACTCTGAATTACTACGCCTACAAAAATGGCATCCTTAAGGAGGGGAGCATTACTCTTACTGGCGATGATTTTCGAGAAGGGTTCACCGGTGTTATTAGCGTAAAAGTACCGGAGCCACAATTTGAAGGTCAGACAAAAACCAAGCTTGGCAATAGTGAAGTGAAAAGCATTGTTGAGGGAGTAATTGGTCCTGCGTTGGCAACATGGCTTGATGAACATCCTAGCGATGCGAGAAAGATATTAGAGAAGTCAGTACACGCGGCTGAAGGGCGTGAGGCCGCCCGCAAAGCAAGAGATCTTACGCGCCGGAAGAACGCATTGACGTCGAGTAGATTGCCGGGCAAATTGGCTGACTGTTCGATTAACGATCCTGAACACTGTGAGCTTTACCTTGTTGAAGGCGATTCGGCTGGTGGTAGTGCAAAGCAAGGCAGAGACAGACGGTTCCAGGCCATCCTTCCACTCAAGGGAAAGATCCTCAATGTTGAGAAAGCTCGACTGCACAGGATGCTAGAAAACGAAGAGATTCGAAACATTTTTACTGCAATTGGAACTGGTGTTGGGGAAGAGTTCAATCCCGAGAAAATCCGTTACGGCAAGATCATCCTTATGTGCGATGCCGACGTTGATGGGTCGCATATCCGTACGCTGCTAATGACACTACTCTACCGGCATATGAAACAGCTTATTGACCTTGGCCATGTCTACATTGCCCAGCCTCCTCTGTTCAAATTGAAAAAGGGGAAACGGGAGTTTTACGCGTATGACGAAGATGAACGTGATGATATCGTAAAGCGCCTGTCGAATGAGAAGGGGAAGAAGAATGAAAGACAGGGAGAGGAAGCCCCAGAAGGCGCGGCGGAAGAAGGTGCAATTATTACTGGAAACAGGATTAGCATTTCGAGGTTCAAGGGTCTTGGGGAAATGAACCCAGAACAACTGTGGACAACGACTATGAATCCGGAGACGCGTACCCTTCTCCAGATAAGCATCGAAAATGCGGCAGATGCTGACCGTACATTTTCCATTTTAATGGGCGATCAGGTTGAACCCAGGCGCCAGTTTATAGAAAAGAATGCGAAGTATGTTCGGAATCTTGACGTGTAACTACTATGCTGGTTAATGGAGAGGTCACTCAGTTGATAATGATCAGCACATGGCAACAGTAAGCGAAAAAATACTTCCCGTAGATATCGAAGACGAAATGAAAGGATCGTACATCGATTACTCGATGTCGGTCATTGTCTCACGTGCCCTTCCGGATGTGAGAGACGGTCTCAAGCCCGTGCACCGCCGCGTCCTGTTTGGTATGCAGGACCTTGGACTTGCAGCGAACCGACCGTACAAGAAGTCAGCACGCATCGTTGGCGAAGTGCTGGGTAAGTACCACCCGCATGGCGACACTGCGGTGTATGACACTATGGTTCGCATGGCGCAGAAATTTTCGATGCGGTATCCGCTTGTTGACGGACAGGGAAATTTTGGTTCTGTCGATGGAGATTCTGCAGCCGCGATGCGTTATACAGAAGCGCGGCTATCGCGTCTGGCAGAAGAAATGTTGAGGGACTTGGAGAAGAATACTGTAGATTTCGGGCCGAATTTTGACGATACGCTAAGGGAACCCTTGGTTCTTCCAGCAATGATCCCGAACATTTTGGTGAATGGGTCTAGCGGGATTGCAGTCGCAATGGCGACGAATATCCCACCTCACAATCTCACTGAGGTAATTGATAGCTGCATCGCGCTGATTAACGACGGGACACTTACTAATACAAAGTTAATGAAGTTCGTGAAAGCCCCCGACTTTCCCACTGGCGGCATAATCTACGGCTATGAAGGTGTCAAAGAGGCATACACTACAGGCCGAGGCAGAATCGTTGTTCGCGCAAAGGCGAATATCGAAACTGGAAAGAACGAGCGGCAGAGCATCATTGTAACAGAGATCCCTTACCAGGTCAACAAATCCAACCTGATCGAACGAATTGCTGATTTGGTGAATGACAGGAAGCTTGACGATGTGTCGGATATCAGAGATGAATCCGACCGAGACGGACTCCGCATTGTTGTTGAGCTAAGGCGTGACGCTAACGCAGCTGTCATCCTGAACAATCTCTACAAGCACACCCAGATGCAGACGACCTTCGGGGTAAACATGCTTGCCTTGGTTGATGGACGCCCTCAGATTCTGACGCTCAAGGAGATGATAGAGAAGTTCATCGCGCATCGCAACAACGTTGTGGTGCGGAGATCGAAATATGAACTCGATGAAGCGGAAAAGCGAGCTCACATCCTTGAAGGGTACATCACCGCGCTTGATAACATTGATGCTGTCATAAAGCTTATCAAGGGATCAAGGGATGTCGAGAAAGCAAAGACAGGGTTGATGAAGAAATTCGAGTTGTCCGAGATCCAAGCCAAGGCCATTCTGGATATGCGGCTGCAGCGGTTGACAGGCCTAGAACGCAAGAAGGTCGAAGAAGAATATCGCGAAACGATCAAGCTTATCGAAAAACTGAAAGCAATCCTGAAAAGCCGCCAGCTCCAGATGGAGATGATCAAGGGAGAGCTATTGGAGATCAAGAAGAAGTACGGCGATGAGCGTCGCACCGAGATTGTGCACAAGGCGGAGGAATTCAGCATAGAGGACATGATCGCCGAAGAGCAAGTCGTTATTACGATAAGCCATGGAGGCTTTATCAAGAGATTTCCGGTGAGCGGCTACAGAAGGCAGTCACGAGGCGGCAAGGGAAGTACAGGCGCCACAATAAGGGAGGATGACTTTGTAGAGGCAATGTTTATTGCGTCAACACATGAGTATATCCTTCTCTTCACTGACAAAGGGCATTGCTACTGGCTGAAGGTCTATGAGATTCCTGAAGCAGGAAGGATGGCACGCGGGAAATCAATTGCAAACCTTATCTCTAACGAGCCCAACGAGGCTATTGCCTCCTACGTTGCCGTCAAAAACTTTGATGATCCGCTGTTTGTGATGATGGTAACCGAGCACGGAGTTATTAAGAAGACCGCCCTCAGTGAGTTCAGCAACCCTCGCAAAAGTGGCATCAATGCAATCGGCCTGGATAGTGGGGACAAGCTCAAAGACGTTCGACTCACTGACGGGAGGCGGGATATCGTTATCGGCACGAGGGAAGGCATTGCCATCAGGTTTCATGAGCAGGAGGTCCGTTCGATGGGAAGGTCGGCTTCGGGAGTTCGAGCTATTAGATTAGGAAAGAAAGACCGTGTCATTGGAGCCGTTGCCCTGCAACGTACCGGAACCACTGTTCTTGTTGCCACTGAGAATGGCTATGGGAAGCGGAGTGAGTCAGAAGAGTATCGTGTCAGTCATCGCGGCGGGAAGGGTATCATCACCGTAAGGACAACCGAGAAGACAGGCAAAATGGTTGCCATCAAGGAGGTAGTGGACAATGATGATATCGTCATTGTAACGACTGGCGGGATGGTTATCCGGCAGCACGCCTCAGAGATCCGCGTTGCGGGAAGAAATACACAAGGGGTGCGACTAATCCGTCTGGAAGGGGCTGATAGCATATCCGATGTTGCGGTTGTCATGCCTGAAGACGAAGAACCGACCGATGGTTCAGGAACTAAACCAAGTATTTTGGCCGCGGATGCCGACTTACAGCAAACTTCGTCTGGAAAGTCTTCAGACAAGGGCGTTTTCAAAAGGGAAAACAAGGGCTCACAAGGTCGAACTTCAAAGGGCAAGAAAAAATCACCCTGAAATAATGATCATAGATCAGCGAATGCATTTTTTCTTCCCTTGTTTTGCTTCTCCAAATAGTCCAACAACGGCTGGTAGTATTCTAGCATAGCCCTAGCACTCAAATCCTCACCGGTTATTTCTCTCAGTATTTCACGCCAATCTTTGGTTGCACCAAGTCGCATGATGCTCTTCAGGAAATCTCCCACATCTTTGTTCCCGTAGTAGTTGCAGTGCCGAGGATCTTGCCCCAAAATATTTCGTGCAATATGATCGTGCAGTTGAAACTTTAGCACGCAAGAAAGCGCGTAGTCATAGTATTGAGCTGGGTCATTGTTGATGTGCGTCTTGGTGGCAGCGTCGCAGTATTCCTCACCTCGGACCGAAGGTGGAACAATCCCTTGGAATTTTTCCACGTATTCCCACCAGCGTTTATTGTATTCTTCTTTTGGCAAATCTTTTTCGTACAAGTCGTGCTCGAAATGTGACATCGTTCCCGCTGCAAAAGGGATGAACACGACAGAGCTCCCGGACAGGGCATCGTTCAAGAGCCACTGGATCGGATCGATCTTTGTGTCTTTGGGTAAGAGTTCAAGCTGTTCAAGGTACATTCGCTGCGACGATGCGAGTTTCATAAGTTCCCCGATGCCTTCGTGGTAACTTCTGTTGGCACCCTCGCGTAGCACGAGAGGGACGTCAGGGGTTGAGTACTCGATGTAATAGTAGATATGACCCAGCTCATGATGGGATGTGCCGAACCACCTGCTGTTTGGTTCCACGCTCATCAGGGAGCGGTAGTCATCCTGTAAGTTGAGATGCCATGCGGAGGCGTGGTTGTTTTTCTTGCGCGCAGAGCTTGCCGGTACTGGATAAAGATCAGATTTCTCCCAGAAATTCTGTTTTATCTGAGGGAAGCCAATACTCATGTAGAACGTTTCCGACTGTTCAACAATCCATTCTTTGGTTTTGTCTTTGAAGAAATTGTCTAGGCTAACAGCTTCTACAATGCCTGGCCAGTTCTGTCCCCATCGATTTGGCAGCCAATGTGCTGGTATCTTCTCAGGAACCGGTTGATTGTATCGCTTCGCCAATTCGTAGCGGGCATAGGTATGCAGCTGCGAATACAAAGGCCGGAGCTGTCTGACCAGCTCTTGCATTAGGTCAATCATCTCTTGGGCTGTCATTCCGTAGTCGGCAACCTCGAGATCGAAAAAGGAGCTGTAGCCCATTTCCCCCGCAACTTGATTCCGCAGTGACTGAAGGTCGGCCAAACCGTCTTTGAGAATTTTGCCAACTTCCTTGCTCGTCTCCCACGCGGCCAGACGCTCCTGAACGTGCATCGATTTCACCAGAATGTTGTCAATTTCGTTTGTACTCACCTTCCTATGAGTCCCGTCTTTCTGAGGCAGCGTGAAATCAAACCCAAAGAGGAGACTGTTTTGCTTGGTTTCTGCGTTGATGAGCTCGTCGGTCACAGCTGGGATCGTTCCTGGTCTGTGAGCAGCTGCCAGCATGATTTTGTTGAGTTGACGTACCTGCAGGGGGTCCAACTCATCCTTTTGAGACAGCAGAGATCTCGTCCTTTCGATTACCTCTTTGCTTCCCACGAATGCTGCGTATTCCTTCTCCGTTAGTGCGCTCAGGCTGTCGTGTTCTGGTGTAATGTCCGTGTTCGCCAGCCATTGGGCTTCGGCTGTTGCATAGTAGAGTTTCTGAAGTTTCTCTGAGTAGTCTTCGAGAAATGCATCAGCGCCATCCTTGATTGAATGGGTTGAACAGGAAATGAGAAGAGCAATGGTAGCAGCAGTAAGAACTTGTTTCCTGCCAAGATACATATGAACATCCTTTCATTATGTCTGGTGAATAAGTGGGCCTCAGATCTCCAAGCTGATCTGCCTGTATTACAACATACCGCTCCGTTTTCGAATAAACCATTCAAGTCCGAACAGGAACACTACGACACCCAGAGTGTACTGCCAGTTCCACAATTCCAGATCTTTTGTCTTTACCACTTCGCGAGGTGCGAATGATAACAGGGAGCGGAGTTCGGATGTGAGGCCATCCAATTCGTGTGGGATGAAGAATCTTCCTCCGGTGCGGAAAGCCAGTTGTCGGAGTAGGCGAGCGTTCATCCGTGTGTCCCGAAATTCAAGGTTGAGTTCTCCGATGGAGAATTTGCCGTTGCTCATACCGAGCTGCTGGCCGTCCGTCTGTGCAGTTGCACGGAACGTATAATCACCTTCGGTAAGCCCGTGAATAGAACCTTCATATCGGCCATTGCCGATCGGTCTCAGTGTGGTCTCGAATTTGCTCTCATTTCTTTGTGCCACAACCCGTAATTGTGCATTGTCAATGGGCTTTGCACTCGCGTCATATACTTGACCGAAAAAGTCAACGGGCTCACCCTCTACAAACAGGTCCTTCGATGTTGTTACCTTTACGGGCCGGCCTTCGTCGGTTGTGGTTAACCATCTAATGCTGTTTGCTAGAAATAACGATAGTGTTTGCTCAGTATCAAGGTTCCCCTGCGCCATTAATCTCCAACGCCAGAGACCATAGCCAAGGACAGCCAAGGCCTTTTGACGATTCACGTTACGTATCAATACGAGTGGATCGCGCGTCACACCGCCTTGGATTCTACAAAAACCCAGTACGGTCGCTTCGGTTTTTGCTTTGTGTTGCGTTAACGATCTAAAGATTGGCGGCATGTGGTTCCAGGTATCTGCAGTTGACCGATCATCGATCTTAAGAATCGGGTGCCCAACATGGTTATCTGAAGGTTGAAAAAAAACGTACTGCTCGGCAGATGACGCGGTGACCGTTCTGAACGGTAAGGTGGAAGCAATCATCTGCAACTTTCCATTGTCCAGAGACCTTCCGCTGATGAACAATACAGGTTTTGCATTCTGAGTCGTGGCGGCTCTCACAATCTCGAGCGTTGAGTTGTCAGTTGCTGAAGTAGGAAACGCTATGAGGACGATACAGTCAGCCGAATCAACGGACGAGACCGTGAGTCTGCCTTCATAAAAACCAGAGGGAAACCTTTGCGTGTAGGACCGGACACTGAAGTGTTTCTCCTCAGCCAATGTTTGTTTGATGACAGACAGATCGGGACTGGGGGCGGAGGCAATGATAAGAATTCGGAGTTTGCTCTTTAAGATGCGGACAAAGAAAGCCTTTTGGTTGTTCCGGGATGTGAGTTCACCTTTGAGGTTGGAAATCCTCACTACGTATTTCTTCATTCCTTCTCCCTCCGGCACGTAGGTGAGTGGTATGGTATATTCTCCTGTGCCGCTCTTGAGCACTAGCGACTTCCGATCGAGGACCTTTACCCCGGCCGCGATGGTGGCTTCGATACGCTCACCATCAAAACCAGAACTTTTGATAGTTACATCCACCGGCACTGATGTCTCGTTATAGACCCGGTCATTTGTTGCGACTTTTGTGATCAGCACGTCTTTCTGCTCCGTCGTATCACCGATGCCGACTGTGTAAATCGGAATGCCAAGCTGCTCAGCGTCGTATATTGGATTCCGTCCAGAGTTGTAGCTTCCGTCAGTAAAAAGAACAGCCGCATGAATATTGTAACGCTCTTTTTCCTTTTCAAGTGCTTGGAGGGCAGCTGAAATGTCAGTTGCGTCCTCAGTAAGTTCCAGAGAGTCCTTTTCGGAAGTGCTGCCTTCTCGTAGCACCGCACCAAATGTATAGTAACGGAGTTCACCGTTGTTTGGGAGATCTTGCAGTGCGGGTGTTGCCAGGGCACCAATAAGTGCCTGCCTACGGTCTCCGCCCTTGTCAACTATCTGCAAGCTCTTGCTGTTGTCAATTAGCACGGCGAGCACTGGAGGTTCCTGTGAGGAGAAGACGAGTCGAAGCAGTGGCTCGAAAAGCAGGATCAACAGAAGGGAAAGTGACAAGGCGCGTAGCACAGTGAGCAAGATTCTCTTTGAGCGAGCGACAGGAGGAAGCGTGTAACGGTAGAAGAGAAAAGAGAGGGTACAGACAACGAGAACTGAAATTACTATGATAAACGTAGCAGCGGCAAAGCCGAATTCAATGCTTGGCATAAATTGTTATTGAGTTCACATGCCAATTGCAGATTAAATGCATTGTCTCTTTAGCGCGCCGACAATCTGCAGTTGGAAACCTGAGCCTGAATTCTTAGGTAGCGTCCTTTACAAGTCTCTCAACAATATCGATTGTTGAAACACCATCAGCCTCGGCATTGAAATTCGGCACGATCCTATGCCTCAACACTGGTCCAGCCATCTGTTTAACATCTTCGATGTCGGGTGTGTGGCGGCCAGAGAGAATAGCCCGGGTCTTCGCACCAAGAATTAGGTATTGTGAAGCGCGCGGTCCGGCTCCCCAATTCAGCCAATCGTTGATAAATTGTGGTGCGTGTTCGCTTTTTGGCCTTGAATTGGTGGCTAAGCGGACGGCGAACTCGATGACAAGATCGGCAACAGGGACGCGCCGTACAAGATCCTGAAAGAAGATGACCTCCTCCCCAGACAGGACATGGTTTAGTGTCGGATTGAATAGGCTGGTGGTGGATTTCACAATCTCAAGCTCTTCACCTTTTGATGGGTAGTCCAGCCACAAGTTAAACATGAAGCGATCAAGCTGTGCCTCCGGGAGAGGATACGTCCCTTCCTGCTCGATTGGATTTTGCGTTGCCAGAACAAAGAAAGGTTCTTGTAGATTGTGTGTCTGCCCTGCGGCTGTGACGCGGTGCTCCTGCATCGCCTCTAGGAGCGCAGCCTGTGTTTTTGGAGGCGTGCGATTGATCTCGTCAGCAAGCACGATGTTTGCAAAAACGGGACCTTGAACAAACTTGAATGACTTGGTTCCGGTTGATGTATTCTCTTCGATTATCTCTGTGCCGGTGATATCACTTGGCATCAGGTCGGGAGTGAATTGGATACGGCTGAACTTGAGATCGAGAACCTGTGCGAGCGTCTTGATCAACAGGGTTTTTGCAAGCCCGGGTACACCAATGAGCAGACAGTGACCGCGTGCAAGTAGTGAGATCAGCAATTGTTCGACAATGATTTTCTGGCCGACGATAATTTTGCCAATCTCCTTTCGCAGTGCATCGTAGGAATCTTTCAATAGCCGCGCTGCATCCATGTCGCTTAGTTTCTCGGCCGAAAAAGTTTTTTTCAACGACGCACTTCTCCTACAACCTTGATTCCCAGTAGATGTTGCTCTTCAACTCTTCGAGCCACGCCACATATTCATTGCTCTGCTTGTAATTCATAGCCATGGCCTCAATTCTCTGATAATCTCCTTCAAGGCTCGGTGGATGCTCGGGGTCACGTTTCTTCATTAGGACAATGTGGTAGCCATCAAACCCGGGTAACGATAGGCGCGCTGGTTCACTTATCTCTTCTTCCTTCAAACCCACAACGATAGGGTAAAAGTTCTTGTCGACATTCTTAAGCTCCGTCCTGCCGAGGCTGCCCCCGATACTTGCCGTCTCTTTATACTCTGAATATTGTTTGGCGAGTTTTTCGAAGCTTTCACCTGCTAGCGCACGGGAACGGACCGTGTTGAGTAAAGCTACTACTGAATCATGATCAGCTTGCGATCGGTCGATCCGGATGAGAATGTGCCTAGGATGGACGGCGTCTCCTCTCCGCTCAAGTAATTCGATAATGTGTAATCCGAATGCGCTCTCCACTATGCCAGAGCGTTCATTTTCATCAAGCGCAAACACAGCCGTCTCAAACTCCTTCACAAACTGACCTCTCCGGACCAACCCTAGGTCCCCACCGCTAGCTGCAGATCCACGATCATCAGAATGACGTTGTGCCAACTTTGCGAAATCAACGCCGCCCCTAAGGCTATCGAGCAATGATTGGGCCTTGGTTTGAGCAATGGCCTTTGCATCCGTGCCAGGCTTGAGCTTTATAGCAATGTGGGTGAGCTCTACTTCCTCTGGCACTTGTCCCAGACTGTCTCTAAACGTTTGAAAAAATTCTTCCACCTCACGTCGCGTAATTTTGATACCAGCAAATCGCTGTTGTTGGAGCTTTTCGGCAAGCAGGTTCTTCTTCATTTCATCGCGGAATTCACGTTTGATTCTGCTAAGGGGCATTCCATAGAACTCTTCCAGCCGCGCCTCCGAGCCCACCTGCTGAACACGTTGCTGTATAACAGCCTCCAGGCGCTGTTGTACTTCTTCGTCGTTGACTGTAACGCTATCTTCAATTGCCTTGGCCACGATGAGTTTTTCGTTGATCATTGATTGGAGGACCTGTTCCTTGAGCTCTGGGGTCTCCGGATCTACTCGATTATTGAAGATGAAGAACTGCACTTGGGCGTTCAATTCAGACTCGAGAATGATGTCATCGTCCACCACAGCAACAACCCTGTCCAGAGTTTGGCTTGGCGAGGATGCTGCTACAAACGCCCACATGAAGATGCTGAGAATTCTCATTAAGTATTTGGTTACCTACGCCGTAATGTTTAGGACGTTCATCTTACTGTTACCGTGTCTGTCGTGTCGGCGAGATCCAGCCGAACCTCTATGAAGTGTTTCGACCGAAGCTGCGTTAGCAGATGTTCGTACTTTTGTCTCCGCGCGTCTATCAATATCCGATCACGAATCTCATCTCTAATGTACTGAAAGTCGGGAATCTCTCCCTGTTGTTTAAACCCATGAACCATAAGGACATAATACCCTACGTCGGTGTTTATAACATATGAGACTTTTTCTATGGCTAAGTTACGAGATACTTTCCAGAGTTCTTCTGGGTAGAGGGTTGCTTCGGTAAAATACTGTCGTGTTGCCACTTGAGGAAGTAACGGTCTTAGAATGGAGTCCTTCTGAAGTTCCCAAACCGCGTCGTCCCAGGACGTCCCCTGCAGAATGCGAGACCGAAACGCATTCGCAGCATCTCGCTTGGTGAACAAGGTAAAACTGATCTTTGCGACGTCCTCTCGAAGCTGAAGCTTCTCTTCCTCAGAATCATAAAAAGCTTCGATCTCCTCATTAGTGACCATTGAGGAATCATCGCTATACAGGTCTTGATCCAGTAGCGCTGCAATTGCCAATTGTCTCTTTGTCGTCTCCACGAGTCGACGCAGTTCATCTGAATCTGCTAAACCTCTTCGCACAGCTTCTTGATAGAGCAATTCCGTGGTTATCCAATCGTTGATGTATTCTCGAGTCTGTCGGCGAGTGTCTTGCAATGAGTCTTGATAGACGGCCAGCTCTTCCTCAGTGAGATAAGTTTGATCCACCCGTGCGATGTAAGGCTTTCGGTTTCCTTCCCGCGCGCAACCCGCAAATGCTAAAGCTGCGGTAAGCAGACATATCCCTCTAGTGCTTATTCTTCCACATTTATTGTTCTGCAGGTGCAAATGCGTACTTCAAGACTTCTTTGTGTTCGACTACGGGATATCGCCCCCTAAGTTCCTTAAGCCATTCATCCTCCAACCTTTTGGCTTCATATTCTTGAAAAGCACTCGAGACTTCTGTGCCAGCCTCTTCGAACGTTTTCTGCCGTGAGGGAAGCTTTTCGTGAAGTTCAACGATTGAGTGGCCGTTCTTGTATTTGAAGGGCTTTGAGAATTCTCCAACTGATAACGATACGGCACGCCTGGTCCGGTCGTCAGCGGTGTCAGGTAAGATGTGGCGTTCGATCCCGCCGTAGAGGATAGATTTGCGACCAATGAGCTCTAAGTCTATGCGAGTGTTGAGAACGTTTCGCTCCTTTGCATTCTTAGACATTGACCGAGAGATCGTCAGAATACGATTTTCAGATATGCCATGACTCTTCGAAAAGAATGATGTGATTGCATCGAAACGTTTAGAGGCAAGTTTCTCGTTTTTCGCTTTGTTTCTTGTCGTACCGATCTGTGCGGTCAGCCGCACTTTCAGCGCCCTGTCATTTCTCAACTCGTCGGCTACTGCTCCAAGTACCTTAGCGGTTTGCGAGGAGATTCTAGCAGAGCCGCTGCGAAATAGGATCTGGAAGCTCGATGGTGCCTTCAGGCGCGCTGAGTCATCGGCGACGATTTCTTCAAAGGTTTTTCCGCCTTTCAATTGGTTGTAAATCATGTTTGCAACAGAATCATTTGCTGCACGGAGCTCGCTGAATTCGACACGGTCAGGATAAACAAACTTGTCGCGGTGTGAGTCGAAGTAGGCCATTAACGCCGAGTCATTTACTTTTATACTGTTCCATACTCGGTCTTGTTCGACCTGATAGAGGAGAATCCCATCAATGTACTCCTTCATGATTGTAGCGAACTCAGGATAGTGGCGTTGCATGCTGTCCACCTTTGCTGAGAAGACGAGTTGTTCAATGACCTTGTCCAAGGCATTCTTAATCGCACGAGCGCGCAGGGGTATGTTAGCCATGTCGCCCCGGCTATTAATGATCCCCGCTACGCTGTCTACCGTGACGATGTTCTTCCCGAACATGAAAATCGCAGATGATCCGAGCTCGTGTGTTATGCTGTCCGTCCAGCTTGTATCTTTTGTGGTTTTGGTGGAGTCACAGGCTGTTATGAATTCTGTTACCACGTTTTCCTTCAGTGAGAATTGTGTCTCTTGCTTTAACTTCGTAAGGAAGTTTTTGTAATCTTCCTGGAAGCGTGTTTTCTGGTACAGTTTTCGAATCTCATCTTTTGATTCTTCAAAAGTTTTCGGTGGCCGGGCATCGTAGCATTTGATCAAGTGATAGCCATATCGTGTGCGGACGATATTTGATGTTTGTCCAGGTTTGAGATTGAAAGCAGCCTCGTCGAATTCGTGCACCCAGCGCCGTCGTGCGAACCAGCCTAAGTCACCGCCATTGGGAGTTGATCCGGGATCTTCCGAATTGCGCTTTGCCAGTTCCGAGAAATCCAAACCTATTGCCAGACTGTCTTGGATGGCTTTGAGCTTAGCGTATGCAGCAGCTGTGTCCTCCGGGGTTGGATCCTGCTTGGTGAAGCGAGCCATGATATGGCTACATTTGATCTCCCCGGGAGAAGGTTTCCTATCGATTAGCTTGATGACATGAAGTCCGGATGCCGTACGCACGGGTTTGCTTGATACCTCACCAGGCTTCAATTCCCTAACGGCATCTTCGAAAGGAGGAGCCATTTGCCCTGCGGTGAAGTAGTATAGATCCCCATTGTTCTGGCTCGCGGATGGGTCTTGCGAATGCCTTGTCACAAGTGCAACAATATCAGCACCACCTTTGAGGCTGTCTATCAGGGCATAAGCCTTGGAGTATGCAGCAGCTGAATCTTCTGGTGTTGGCGTCGAGCTGAGATTCAACAAAATGTGGCGGGCCCGGAATTCAGTCTGTCGTACTTCGAACATCTTCTTGGTGCCGGGCCGAGTTACTTCGCGCTCGGTAAGAAAAGATGAGGCAAGGCTCCCTTTGTACAGGTTGATCTCTTTCTGGATCTCTAGGCTTTTATCTAGTCCCTGTTGGTACGCGTCTGCAAGTTTCAGGCGAAACTTGGTCAATAGGTCGAGGAATTTTTCGCGTTCCTCCAGTGTAGATTTTGCAGCTCCTTCTCGGCTTCCATTGCTCTTAATGTACATGTCTTCATATTCTTTTAGGGTAATAGGCTGGTCACCCACTTCCGCAACAACCATTTCATGATGCTTGGGCGAACAGCCGAGCAAAGCCAGCGCTACTGTGCATGCTAGAGTGATCAGTGGTGTCAAGAGTGCTAGTCTGTGGGGGGGATGCATAAAGCGAAGAACTCCTTAACTGATTAGACAGAAAGGTTTTCTGACGGTTTTAGATTTGAAATGGTAAACAAAAAGGGGTTGAAAATCAAGGAATGGAGGCGCAGACGTAGATGAGGCGAGCAACACAAGATTGCAATCGATGATAATATTGTAAGGCTTCAAATTGTAATTCAAAAGGCGTTAGAGTCTCCTCAGCGCTTGTGCAAAATCACTTTCTAAATCTTCAATTCCCTCAACACCAACAGAAATGCGGACCATTCCCGGCGTGACACCGTGGTTTTTCAATTCCTTACCAGTCATGTTTATGTGGGATGAATAAACAGGTATGCTCACGAGCGTTTCTACGCCACCGAGCGACATTGCGTTTATCGCAACTCTGAGAGAGTCGCACACCTTGACCGCAGCCTTGACTCCACCTTTCAGCTCAACTGTAACAATGCTTCCATAACCCTTTCCTCCAGAACCAATCATCTGCTGTTTGGCAATCGCGTGGTGGGGATGCGAGCGGAGGCCGGGGTACAACACGCGGTTAACATTTTTCTGCTTTTCCAGAAATGCCGCCAGTGCGAGAGCATTTTCGTTTTGTCGTTGTACGCGCAGCTCAAACGTTTTTAAGCTTCTCAACATAAGATATGCAGCAAATGGGTCTGCGCAGCCGCCGTAGTACTTCAACTGAGTGTGGACATCTCGGATGAACTTTTTCGATCCCACAACTACGCCAGCCATAACATCACTGTGGCCGCCCAAGTACTTTGTTGCGCTTTCCACTACTATGTCCACGCCAAAGGAAAACGGATCCTGATTGATAATGCTGGCAAAAGTGTTGTCGCTCATGGTCACGATCTTGCTGCCGGTTTTCTTCTCCGCCTTTCGTGTGGCCAATACGAGTTCCTTGATATCAACAATGCTGACCGTTGGATTGGTCGGTGTCTCGAAGTAAACCAGTTTCGTCTTCGACGAAGCAGTATGCACGATTTGACCTAGTGCTCCAGGATGAACGTAGCGAACTGCAATGTTATGCCTTGGGAGTATGTCCCGGAAGAACCTGTATGTCCCTCCGTACAAAGCTGGCGTGCTGATAATTTCGTCACCTGCTTTCACTACTGAAAGAATTGCCGATGTAATTGCCGCCATGCCGGAGGAAAAGAGGAGGGCCTTTTCGACATTCATCATCAATGCCAGTCGCTCTTCGACCTCCCCCACCGTCGGGTTGTGGTAGCGTGTGTAAACGTATACATCAGGGTCTCCTTCAGCATAGCGAATTGCATCTCTGGAGCTTGCGAATCTGTAATTGGATGACTGCACGATAGGAGGTGATACCGGACCTTGAAATGCGTAGAGTTTCCTACCATGGATTGCTTTGGTTGCAAGTGTCATTTCTGAGGCCTTTTTCACGCGTGGCCGTTTTGTCTTCATCTGTTTTCCTAGGTTCTCGATTGAGTGGAGTATTTAATATGATAGGGCAACAGTGCAGCGTACATGGTTCTGTGGACTGGCGTGGAGATGTCAAGTCTTTCTCCATATCGAACTACTGTTCCTGACAAGGCGTCTATCTCTAGTGGTTTTTCGTGGGTGAGGTCGTAGTAAAGAGATGACCGCGTGTTGTTGTCATACTTCTTCAACTTCTCGAAGATGAGCTCGACATAACCCGGCTCAACGTTTGCATGAACAGCTCTCGCAATCGTCTCGACTTCTCTCATAGCATCTGCCAACAGTGCCCGGGTTTCTTTTACAGCAAGGATTTGGCTGAGGGTAAGTCGCGTGAGAGCAGTAAGGCCTGCCACTGCAGCAATGAAGATGAACTTCTTCCAGATCGCCGTGTGGACATCATCCGTAAGTTCAGCTCTAATTCCAGCTTCGAGAAACGCATGTAGGATTGTTTTTCCTCGCTGATCCTTCACGGCATGTTGGCGACGCAAGGGCCCGAACTCGATCTTCTTCGGGCTGCCCGTTTCAGTGATCACACCCGGTGCGGTTATCGTAGAGTAGATATTTGCTACGCCACCGTATACCGCTCCAGTCTTGATATACTTTTGGATCTTCTCCTCGTTGTCCACGCCATTCTGCAGGCTAATTATGGTTGATTCACTTGTGAGGATTGGTTCGAGTTGCCGGGCGGCGAGTTCGGTGTCGTACGACTTCACACAAAATAGAATTACATCGGAAGGACCGACCTCAACTGGCTTGTCAGTTATCTTTCCGGGTGGGACGCAAAAGTTTCCTTCAGTTGAGTTGATTTGCAGCCCCACCTTCTTCATTGCATCGAGATGAGGCCCTCGTGCGATGAACCAGACATCTTCCCAAGTCTTTGCAAGCTTAGCCCCAAAGAAGCCCCCAACTCCTCCTGTACCAATAACGGCAAATTTCATAGCTGAATGGATGACACTGGGAAGAGGAAAGAAAAATTAAGCAAATCTAAAAGCTTGGCAGAGCAGGTTCGGCGAAGATGACCTGTTCTCGCTCCAGTGTAACAGTTCCAGGTGACGCCCCCTTGGGTTTCCGTACGTATTTTCTCTGAGTCATTGCCACAGGGACCATCTTTGCGTTCTTCATTTTACTGTAATATGCCGCAATGGCTGCTGCCTGTGTTTTGGCTTTCTTGCTCGGCTCGCCCCCTCCAGTGTTTATTTTCAAGAGTACATGCGAACCGCTGGATCCACGGGCGTGGAACCAAAGGTCATTCGGCTTCCCGTACTTCAATGTCAGAAGATCGTTGTTGGCACTGCTTTTTCCCACCCAAACCTCAGAGCCACCGTCCACATTGAAGATCCTGAACGGTGTAGCTGCGCGTTGTTTGCTCTTTTTCCCAATGCCAAAACTGTCGAATTCATCTGAACGGGTTGTGACAAGATTTCTCAGTTCCTCCTGGGAGCTTATTTCTTCAACTGCCTCCAACAGCGTTTCACCGATCGCGGTTTTGGACTTCAATTCTTGTAATCTTCTCTTCGCAGTTTGTCGTGCAACTCGCGATTTCTTTGCCTTCTCAAAATACTTCTGAGCATTCTGCGCAGGAGAGAGTTTGAAATCCAACGGTATCTTGATTTCTTGTTTACCATCGCCGAGGTTGGTGGTGCTTAATCCCTTTGATAGTTTGTGAAGATTGGCGATAATAAGTGAGGCAAACTTCGCGTAATCCTCTGCGCGTGCGTCGCTCTGCAAGTCGTTTTGAATTGCAGTAATCGTGCGCTGTGCTTTGTCCTGCTGCCGCTTCAACGTGGCAGTGAGGGCGCTCTTCTGTTTGTCAAAATCTGTGGTGGCTCGACGCCTCGAGATGAAAAACCGTATCGCTTCGTGTACATCATCAAAAAGTATCTCGCGCAGTTTTTCGTGCTGGCGAAGCTGAACAATGGAAAACGCTATAGGTAGCGCCTGACTAGCACCCAGTGAAAACTCGCTGGGGACTCCATTGTCGTTGTTATGGACATATACGCGAGGGAGGGGTGATGTTATCTCTGCGAGAATAGCTTGGACGGTATTCCGGAGAGCTGAGAACATCGTGCTGTCAATCTGTGCACCCGTCATAGAGGCAGGAATCCCGGCTCGGTACATTGTTTCTCGAACTAAAGTCGAACCAAAGGTGGGGAGGGCTTTTTTTAGTATTGCGCCAATGGTCGAATTTTGATCGCGGGCTATTTCAGTGCTTAGGACTGTCATGTCATGAATGGGTCTGTTGTTCGCGGGCTGATATTTTGTTCCACGAGTTCTTTTGGGCTGTTTAAACGAATCTACGATGATGCCTTTCTCATCCACGAAGAGGACATTCGCCTTGGGGCCGAAGAATTGTGCCTCCAAAAACGAGCCTGACTCTAGGCGAAATGCTACTACCCGATCAGACGGATGGATGGAGATTGAGTGAATCTTGTCCCCCCAACAATCTTTCAGGAGGTGGGCGCTGTTGCGCTTCGCATGGCTAAATCGGGGATGGAGGTAGAAGGTGTTTGCATCTGGAATTGCGGAGAATAGGAGGGAATGTTCAACATCAGTGAATGAGAGTACCAGTATGTTCTTCTCTTGTGAAAAGACTTGCTTAATTGTCCGACCCCTGAGCTTTTGATGGATGTCGGAGGTAATGTAGCGCAATGTGTGGTAATTACTGAGCATGTTTTTCTTATCAACAATATATTCAAAAATGGGGTTTTTACCAACGAGGGAGGCAATGTGGTGTGGATAAAGTGTTGATTCAGCTGTTTGGAAGAGGTTGAAAGGTCTTAATTGCAAGTCCATCTTGTTTTTTGTATGTTTTAGGTTCGAGAGTCAATCAGAAAGAGGATGCATGATAGCCAGTATGACCGGCTATGGTAGAGGCGAGGCAAGCTCGACGGGCATTACCGTTGCCGTAGAACTTCGCAGTGTAAACAGCCGGTTTCTTGAAGTTACAGCTCGATTACCCCGCTTACTCTCTCTCCGTGAGAACGAAACCAAAGAACTTATCCGGAAAAAAATTGCCCGCGGTAACATTAATCTTCTAGCAACTGTTGAACGCGAGAGCAACACTGAACTTCCGTTGAAGGTAAATACGTCTGCCGCCAAAGCGTACTACAAACTTCTGAGCCAGCTGCGAAAAGCCGTCAAACTGAAGGAGAGCGTGAAACTTGAACACCTCCTTCGCTTTTCGGAAGTACTAGAGCAAAAGGAAAGGGAGAACACCGATGAAGAGGAATGGGTGGTTCTACAAGAGGCACTCGATAAAGCTCTTGATGAATTGGTTCATATGAGGGAGAGCGAAGGAGGGGAGCTCAAGAAGGATTTTGAAGAGCGGATCGCAACGTTAGATCAGACGGTCGACAAAATAGGGAACCTCTCGAGGGAACAGGTACCCGCTGAGCGCATACGACTGCGGGACCGCATTAAACAGTTGGTGGAGAGGGAGATAATTGACGAGGGGCGCCTTGAAATCGAACTGGCTCTACTTGCAGACAGACTTGATGTGACGGAAGAATGCGTTCGATTCCGCAGCCACAATAAATTCTTTCTCCGAGCACTCGAGAACAATGAACCTGCTGGCCGCAAGCTGAATTTCCTTGTTCAGGAGATGAATCGCGAAGCAAACACGATTGGATCAAAGTCAAGCGCATCGGAAATTGCTCATTTGGTGGTACATCTAAAGGAAGAGCTTGAAAAGATTCGAGAGCAATTACAAAACGTCGAGTAGTGTATGCCTCCGGCATATGCGGGCAGACGTCGGGGAAAGCTGGTTGTTATCGCTGCGCCAAGCGGTTCGGGGAAAACAACTGTTGCCAGAGAAATCATGAAACTGAACCCGTCGCTCGCGTTTTCAGTGTCGGCGACGACGCGAACAGTGCGACCGGGAGAGGTAGAAGGAAAAGACTACTTCTTTCTCAGTCGAGAAGAATTCAAACGCGGGATAGAGGCTGATGAGTTTGTTGAATGGGAAGAGTTGTACGGAAACTACTACGGTACGCTAAAGAGAGAAGTTGACAGAGTATTGGATCGTGGCCAACACTTGTTGTTCGATGTTGATGTCAACGGGGGACTTTCCATCAAACGACAATACCCGGATGTGCTCATGATTTTCATTCGACCGCGAAGTATGGAAGTACTAAGGACGCGTTTGCAAAAAAGGGGAACAGAGAGTAATGCAACGATGAAAAGTCGGTTGGCTCGAGTGCCGATGGAATTTGAAAAAGGGGATGGGTTCGAGCATCAAATCGTCAACGACGTGCTTAGCCAGACCGTCGAAGAAGTCCAGAAGATTGTTCAAACGCACATAAACAAGGAGTAATGCGCATGGGGATTAAGCCAATCGATCTTGAAGCTTTTATTGAGAAGGCGAAGAATATTCACGAAGCTATTGTGGCGGCGTCACAGCGCGCTCGACAGGTTAACAACGACCTCCGGATAGAGTTTAACCAGCGAATTGAATTGGTTTTGGCGAAGACAGAGTCTGAGACTGAGGAAAACGATATCAATCCAGATCAGCTCAAGGTGAGTCTTGAGTTCGAAAAGCGGAAGAAGCCAACAGATACCGCGCTGGAAGAGCTTATGGCGGAGAAGCTAGAATGGCGATACAAAGAGACAGAACAGGTACTGCCTCCAAAAGAAGAAGATGAGGAGTAGTGTAATTCTGTACCATGCTCAAGGGAAAACACATCATACTTGGAGTAACGGGAGGAATTGCTGCCTACAAGAGCGCGTGGCTGATTCGTGAGTTTGTGAAGGCCAATGCTGAGGTGCAGGTGGTTATGACGCGCACAGCAACACAATTTATTACGCCGCTTACGCTCTCGACATTATCCCGCCGTGAGGCTCTCATCGATATGTTTCCGCCCGCCCCGGATCAGACCACCGACCAGTGGACAAAACACGTGGACCTATCGCTGTGGGCCGACATCATGCTGATAGCTCCTGCTACGGCGAACACCATTGCAAAGATCGCGCACGGAATGGCAGACGACTTTTTGACAACATTGGTACTTGCCCTCCGGTGCCCACTACTGATTGCCTCATCAATGGATGTTGATATGTACCGGAATGAGATAACTCAGCGGAACATAGACATCTTAAAAGAAACTGGATACTTCCTTATCGATCCTGATTCCGGTGAGTTGGCAAGTGGTCTAACAGGACCGGGGAGGTTGCCCGAGATAGAACGGCTTGTGAAAATTGTTGATGATCTTCTGCACAAAATTCACCAGGATTTGACAGGGAAGCGGGTTCTTGTTTCGGCCGGACCAACACAGGAACCGATTGATCCAGTACGGTTTTTCAGTAACCGCTCTTCGGGTAAGATGGGTTTTGCTCTTGCAAATGCTGCAGCGCTGAGGGGGGGAGAAGTAACGCTTGTGAGCGGTCCGGTGCACCTGCGAACTCCGCGCAACACGCGGCGCATCGATGTGGTGACAGCAAGTGAAATGAACGAGGTTATGCAAAGTAAGTTCTCCAGCTCCGATGTTGTTATTATGTCTGCGGCCGTGGCTGATTTCTCACCTGCACATCGAGTCGAGCACAAGCTCAAACGTGGTGACGAGGTAGATAGGCGTTTTGTAGTTGAACTGAAGGGGAATCCAGATATTCTGAAGACACTCGGCGAGCAGAAGACTCACCAAGTCATGGTAGGATTTGCTCTGGAAACGGATGATGGTGTTGAGAACGCGAAGAAAAAGCTTGATGAAAAGCATCTGGATGCTATCATACTCAATAACCCTAATGTTAAAGGGGCTGGCTTTGGTGCGGACACAAACGTTGTCACAGTAATTACTGCCGATGGCAAGATCGACGAACTGCCGATGATGTCCAAATTCGATGTTGCCAATGAAATCTTGGATCGCGTTGTAACCTATCTTTAGTTAGATCTCCAACCTTACTTGGTCTTGTTTTTATTCCACCTTTTTTTTCAGATTGCACCTATGCAAGATGGAAGTAAGATCGGGAAGACCCCATCATTCGCAGATGTACTTGCAGATATCAAGAGATTCCTAGAACAGGAAAAAGAACTTTTCGGTGAGACGCTCCTGGTAGAGCAGCCGATCACTTACGAGGAACCACCCATGCCCTCCAAGAAGCAAGTCGTCGCAGATGAACCGTTGTTATTTGAGTTGTCAAAGGTAGCTAAACCTCCAATTACGACCGAGACGTGGGGGAAGGTGACATCGCTTGAGGAATTCAATGCACAAATTTGTAATTGCTTAAAATGCCCGCTGGGATACACAAGGACAAACTTTGTCTTTGGCGTTGGGAATTCTCATGCAACGTTAATGTTCATCGGTGAGGCACCTGGTGCCGATGAGGATGCACAAGGCGAGCCCTTTGTAGGGCGCGCTGGGCAACTGTTAAACAAAATTCTCGAAGCAATCAAGTTCAAACGTGAAGATGTATATATCTGTAATATTCTTAAGTGCCGGCCTCCGGGCAACCGCGAGCCTCAGCTTGAGGAAATTGAACAGTGTATTCCGTATTTGAAGAAACAGATCGAACTGATCTCACCGCGAGTCATCGTCTGTCTCGGTCTGACTGCAGCAAAGCATTTGCTCCACACGACAGAGAGTCTCGAACGCTTGCGTGGACGCGTACTCCAGGGGGAAGATATTCCGGTCATGGAGACGTA
>JAPUKJ010000170.1 GCA_027295705.1 Ignavibacteria bacterium
TCTGTTGAGAAAGTTCTCGTATACGCTCCTTGAGAACTCGATTTTCGGAATCGAGCACGGTTAGTCGATCGTAGCCCAGCCCCAGAAGATCGTTGCCAAAGTGATTCCCAATCAAAATCAGACCCACACAGAGAACTCCAAACAAAAACCCTGCAGAGAGTACTTTTGCTTTGAACGATCTGAGCTCACGATAGTCAAGCGTTTTATTTGAAAGAACGAAAAACCTCATACTTCTCAAGATTATGACTGCTTTCTAGTGTTACCTATTGGGTTAGTTCTACGGAAAGCTGCGAGACGCATTTACGCTCGGGCTTCTGTCTTAAGAAGACACCGTTCGAAAACGCAGGCAAATGATAAATAATATTGAGACGTTTGTCAAGCGAAATGTGTGAGTCAAACCTCAAAAAGAAGGCGCTAGCGGAGCGTTTTGGGAAGGAAGTCTTTGGTTATTCAAAATCATGCTCAAAATAGTCGATGACCCTTTGCCCCTCCTTCTTCTCTCCTATGACACCCTGCAGTCTCTTGGAGAATTCTCCTGCCGGATCGTAGCCATAGTGCTTCAGCAAGTAATTGAGGGCTATAACCTCGGCTATGACAGTTACGTTCTTTCCGGGGAAAATCGGGAGCTTGACAAGGGGAAGCTCGACATCAAGGATATGGACTGTTTCTTCATCAAGGCCAGTGCGAGTATAATCATGCGTAGGATTCCAGTCTTCAAATTCGACAACAACTTCCACTCTTTTTTGGAATCTGATAGCTCGGATGCCGAACACGCTACGCACATCAATCAGGCCCAGACCTCTAATCTCCATAAAGTGCTTTACGAGATCGGTTCCCGAACCCATCACTATTCCTTCGCCCTTCCGAGTTGCCATCACTACGTCATCGGCAACTAGACGATGGCCTCGTTCAACGAGATCCAACGCAATCTCGCTCTTGCCAATGCCTGAACGTCCAGCGAGCAGCACACCGACTCCGTATACATCCACAAATGAACCATGCAACACAATCTGAAGTGCAAACTGATCATCCAGGAAATCTGCGAGGAAATAAGCGATCTTCGTTGTCTCAAACGGCGTCCCGAACATTGGAATCCCTTTGGCAGCCGCCGTGTTTAGCAATTCCTGGTCAAGCATGTTGTTGTTAGTAAGAATGATACAGGGCATCTTAAATTCGAGCAACGACATGAATGCTACTCTGCGCTGATCAGGTTTGAGCGAATCCAGGTATTTGATCTCGGTATTGCCAATAATCTGAACTCGATCGAATGTAAACAATTCAACATAACCTGCCAGCGCCAAGCCAGGCCGATGAAGATTCTTGTCTTTGATGAGATTCTCGAAACCTCTCTCCCCGTTCAGGGTTCTGAGTTTGAACCGTTCATTTGTCGCTTCGTACAAAGAACCGACAGTGATGCTTTTCTTTCTCGTCTCTTTTTGTCTGTCGATTTTCATCAATGCTAGTTACATGCGAATGCTGACTACACCTTCTCCTGAATGGCTCGCACCTTGTTCTTATCCCTTGCGTGGAGTTTGGATTTGTACTTTGTCAGCTGTATGCCCAGTTTTTCCACGACCGCATCAATCGCCCTAATAAAATCGTCCGATTTCTCTTTGGCTGAAAGAACAACTCCATAGACCCGAAGATTTGCTTCAGCGATCTTGATATTCTTCGCCGCTCCTTCAAAACTCAAAATGATATCTACATTAACAATGCCATCGTAGAACTTGTCCAATTTCTTAATAGCATCAATCGCATGTGCTTTTATTTCGGGTCGGGCACGGAACCGTCGTGCGGTAAACTTGGTATGCATCAATTCATTTCCCTTCGTGTCTTTATGATATTCAGGAGGCCTTTGGATGTGCTTGTGCGTACGCCCTTTTGAGGCGATCCACACTCACGTGAGTGTAAATTTGCGTGGTCGACAGACTTTCATGACCAAGCAACTCCTTCACCGCCTGCAGATCTGCGCCTCTATTCAACAAGTGTGTTGCAAATGTATGCCGTAACATGTGTGGATTTTTCTTTTCAATCTCAGAGACTTTACTAATGTACGTGTTCATCATTAGGTTCACACCCTTCGGGTTCAAACGCTTTCCTCGCTGGGTTAAGAACAATTCAGGGCGCTTCTCATGTTTGGCGCTCTTGGCCAAGGACATTCGCCCTTCTGCCAAATATCGTTGTAATGCCTTCTTTGCGTACTGGCCAAATGGAACAATCCGTTGTTTCCTCCCCTTACCTGTTACCTTGATGGTACAGTTTCGAAAATCCACGTCAGAACGCTCCAGGTTGATGAGCTCACTCAACCGAATCCCCGTTCCATATACAAGTTCCAATATCGCGACATCACGAAGCCCGTTCGGCGTCGAGGCGTCTGGCTGATCCATCAATTTTTTCACGGCCTCTTCATCCAGATATTGAGGCAAGCGTTTCTGGAGCTTGGGGGAAACCACGTTTGCGGCAGGATTCCGTTCAATGACCTGAGTCCGGCACATGTATTTAAAAAACGACCGGAGGCATGCGAGTTTTCGTGCAATGGAGCGCTTCGAATATTTTTGCTCTAGGAGATCACCAAGGAAGAGTCGGATCGTGATACGGTCAACATCGCTGATGGAGTACAGCCGATCGGAAAAATGGCGTCCGAGGAATTCAGAAAAATGACGCAAATCATCTTCATACGATGAAACCGTGTGAGGAGAGTAATTACGCTCTTGACGCAGGTGCCGAAGGTATATCTGCGCATGTGCTTCCATCAAATTCCTTGCAGCAAAAAAGTCTAGTCGGTTCGCTCCACTCCTTCTTCTCTGGCAACTTCAGCCTTGCACGTGGGGCAACTTAGATACTCCCCACGAGTTTGCGTGTACTTAATTACCATATAAGCATTGCCGCAAGTATCACACTTCTGAGAAACAGGTTTGTTCCACGATGCAAAGTCACAATCCGGATACCGTGAGCAACCATAAAAAACTCTTTTTCGTTTTGTCTTTCGTTCGATCACGTAGCCGTCTTTGCACTTGGGACACTCAACGCCAATCGAAAGTGGCTTTGTGTTCTTGCACTGGGGATAGGTGGAGCAGCCCATGAAGGCGCCATATTTCCCACCTTTGACTAGCATGTCGCCACCACAGAGCTCGCACTTCATGTTAGCCACATGCGAATTTTGCTCCTGTTCACCTGGAAGTGGTTTCGTGTTCTTACATGACGGATACCCAGTGCAAGCCATGAAACGACCATTCCGCCCCCATTTGATGATCATCGGTTTGCCACACTGGTCACACACCTCGTCAGTTTTTTCTTGCAGAGACTTCTTTATTGCCGCGCTGTTCTTGTCGACACCCTCCACGTCCTTCATGAAAGGATGATAAAAATCTTCCATCACTTTTTGATATGCCTGTTTTCCTTCGGCAATGGTATCCAACTCTTCTTCCATTCGGGCTGTGAACCATACGTTAAACAAATGAGGAAAGTTTTGTACTAAGATACGGTTCACTGTTTTCCCCAATTCTGTTGGATAGAGTCTTCGATCGACCTGCTCCACGTATTTCCGCGTTAGTATCGTGTCGACAATCAGGGCGTATGTGCTCGGACGGCCTATGCCCTGCGCTTCTAATTCCTTCACGAGACTGCTTTCGCTGAAGCGAGCCGCCGGCTTCGTAAAATGCTGATTTGGGAATACGTTGGTTAGGTCCGCCTTTTGTCCCTGCTTGAGCGTTGAGGGGAGCTTTGAGACAGGATCCTCGTCAGTCTGCTTTTCTGTCTCCTCCATGACATCGTCATAGACCTGGAGGAAACCACGAAACTTTGGCAGCGAATCCGTCGCCCGGAACAGATAGTCACCGCCCCGAACATCGACCGTCGTTTGGTCGAATACCGCCGGGCTCATCTGGCACGCAACGAACCGATTCCATATCAGTTCGTACAATTGAAACATTTCTTTGTCGAGGTACTTCTTGACAGCCTTCGGGTAATACTTAGTCGACGTCGGCCGAATAGCCTCATGTGCATCTTGTGAACCTTTTCCCTTCTTAAATAGCCGAGGAGCGTGAGGCAGGTATTCCTTGCCGTAGTTCAAATAAATGTACTCACGCACTTCTTGCACTGCACCTTCGCTTAAACGGGTAGAGTCGGTGCGCATGTAGGTAATGAGTCCAATTCTACCCTCCTCGCCCAGCTCAACACCTTCATATAATTTCTGTGCCAGCATCATTGTTCTCTTCGTATGATATCGAAGCCGCCGCGCGGACTCCTGCTGCAACGTACTTGTAATGAATGGCGCAGGCGGATTCCGTCTAACTGGCTTTGTCTGAACATCAGCAATCGAATACTTTTGCTTCTTGATGTCATTGACATATCCCTCAGCGGTGGTTGAATCGCCTATCTTGGGCTCTGCTCCATCAACTTTAAACAGCTTTGCAAGAAAGGGTTCGCTCCCCTGTGTCTGGAATTCCGCAACAATGGACCAGTATTCTTCCGGGATAAATGAATTAATCTCTTCCTCTCTCTCACAGATGAGCCTTACTGCTACCGATTGAACTCTCCCCGCAGATAGACCATAAAAAACCGTTTTCCAAACAAAAGGAGAAATTTTATACCCAACGAAACGATCCATTAGCCGACGAGCTTGCTGGGATTTGACGAGTCTGTCGTCGACCTTTGTAGGATTTTGCATTGCCTCAGCAATCCCGCGTTCGGTAATCTCCTGAAACAAAACCCGGTAGATTTTGTCATTCTTGTCTTCTATCTCTTTGGAGATATGCCATGCAATTGCTTCCCCCTCACGGTCTGGGTCTGTCGCAATGTACACAGCCTGAGCCTTCTGAGCCTGGTTACGTAATCGGGCAATGACATCATGTTTGCCTTCTATGGTCTCATATTCAGGAATAAAACCACCCTCTACATCAATACCGATCCTGCTCTTTGGCAAGTTCTTGATGTGTCCAACAGATGCCTCAACAATATAGTCTCGTCCAACGTATTTGTTGATCGTCTTTGCCTTCGCAGGAGACTCAACAATAATGAGAGACTTCCCATCCATAGGAATCGTTATGGGCGCTTTCTTCTTCCTCATCTTAGGGGCAACTCGTGGCTTCCCTGGAGTAGACCGCACGTCCAATCGCCTCTTTCTCGACTCTTTCTTCACCATTAGTGTATCGTATCTCTGCTGTTAAGCATAGAGTGATTTGTTCTAGCGTCCCGGCCAATTTTGGAATAGAAGACACTAGCGACAATTTCCCGAAGCTCATCAACGGAAAGCTTTTCGTACGCCGTAACTATCGCTCGCTCAATGACACTTTCCATATCCTGGTCATCGA
>JAPUKJ010000171.1 GCA_027295705.1 Ignavibacteria bacterium
CAATCTGAGACTGCAGCAAACGGCAGGGGAGTAGATGAAGGAAGGTGCGGCAGTCCGAACACAATTTATGAACTTTTTCGAAAAGTAACAACAGACAGAGGACGCTAAAGGTTATGGTGTTTTCCCGATAACGATAGGCAAGATAATCTTAGCAGAAGAGTTAGCAGGTTTTTTTCTGTGGTGCTATATACCAGCCAAGCAATGGCTCAAGATTATGATAAATGGCTGGACGAGCCGTTGGCCACTTACCGAAATGTCTTCAACAAGCGCAACCTAGGAGCTAATCCTTACACACAATCATTCTGAACTTGACTTCAGGGTAACAGTTTAATACCTTCGATCAGCGGTACCGAGCGTCAACAAGTAGGCTACAATTCAAAGATCTTCCGCTACGCCTCGACTAAGTATCCCGTAGCTTGCCTGCGTGTTCGTGATGGTTCGAGGTTCGGTGTTAGCAAACGGAGAGTTAAAAGTGTTAGCACTATGGCCAAAATCGGTGAAACCAGAGACAGGAGGCAGAAAACTATCTGCCCGTCACGCAGGAGGTCGTGAGTGTCTCGTGGCCTCGCAGCAGTTTGTTAGCAGTTTTGCTTCCCAGTATCCAGCTAGCCGATAAAACTGTTTGGGTCAAGCTCAATGGCTTTCTGACTTGCTTCAAGCGCTTCGTCGACAGATTTTTTGTTAAAGTAGGAAAGACTGAGAGCGGCATAGGCTTCAGACAACGTAGAATCATACATCAGGCCCTTGAGACTGAACTCATTCGATTTATCCAGCCAACCCTCTTTTCTTTCAAATAGCTGATAGAGTGTGGCATACGCTTCACCTAGGCCGGCGTACGCACCAGCATAGCGCGGATCAAGCTCAATCGCTTTCTCGAAAAGTTGGATGGCAAACTTAAGCTTGTTCTTGTCTCTCTGATACAGAAAATCTCTCGCCCGCAGATTACAGTCAAACGCTTCCGCATTCAGATCAAACATTAACTGCTGTGTCCAAGCAATTCCCTCGCGATAATATAAACTCCCATTGACAGCGTAAACCACCCGAAGGCAGGCTTTAACTTGACAGCGGAGATGAAGCGCGCCACGTACGAGCCAACAACAATGCCAGCGACAGTGAAGATTGAGAACTTGAAGAGAAACAGCCAGTCGATGCTCATTGTGCCTACATCGCCCGTGAAACCGAGGAGCGACTTCACGGCAATTATCAGCAAGGACGTCCCCACGGCCACCTTCATAGGGAGTTTCGCCAGAACAACAAGAGCTGGAATAATGAGAAATCCTCCTCCAGCGCCAACGAGTCCCGTCACCACCCCGACGACAAGGCCTTCAACAAGAATCAGTGGATAGTTGAACTTCATGGCCTGGCCTTCTGCGTACATTTTGCCTTTCCTGATCATCGACACGGAAGCCATCAGCATTAACATTGCGAAGAACACCATGACCGCCAGGTCTTTCGTAACAAGAACGCCGCCAACCTGTACAATCTCTCTTGGAATTGCTGGAAGGATGAACCGGCGTGCCGCGAAGACCCCGAGGAATGCCGGAACCGCAAACATGACTGCCGTCCGATAACTTATCAACCGGCGCTTCATATAGGTCATCGACCCTGCGAGCGCTGTCAGACCAACAACAAACAGTGAATAAGCAGTGGCAGGTACCGGTGAGACACCCATCATATAGACGAGAACGGGAATAGTAAGGATGGAACCGCCGGCGCCGATGAGCCCGAGCGTAAGACCGATGCACACTGCGGCAATAGACCCTGCTATCTCAAGCATGTTTGCTCTTTGAATGATATATGATGATTACCTGCGGACGGAATTGATTGGTTCTCCACGGCAACACTGGTGGTCAAGGCCAGAGTTTACCACGCTCTGCAGGGTGCCCGGCTGGTACGGAGAACCGTTCCGCAATCAGCACTATCAAATTCTCTTGCGAATCGCTGTGCTGAGTTAAAGGTCCGCTTAGAGGAGCCAATGGGTCTAGTGTAATCAATCTACTATGTAGCAAATTAAGTTCCGTCCTTCTCACTAACGTCACGATTAGCTTTGGGAGCATTATGATGAAGAGCCTCTAAGTTGCGGTATCTCTTGGACGATTTTACCAGAAGCCTTTTCAGGTAATATACATCTAACTTCGCAGTTAACTTCAGCTTGTCCCAGAACGACCTTTCTGTAGGAAAGTCAACTACCGATTCGTTTTCTGGAAAGTAAACAGTAACATTCACTCTCCCTATTCCTTCGCAGTGTTCTGTCCTCCGTTGTGGTCTACTGCCAGCGAACTCATCACCCATCTCATAGAATGCCTCGCTAAGCAAAATGTACTCATCTGCCTTTATTGAATTCTTTAGCAGTCGATGCGCTAAGATCATGTCCTCTCCAGTGATCTTATTGAGGTGTCGAATCTTTGTAAACACACCCTCGCCATAGTGTAGAATTGCCTTCAGTTTCAGTTGCACTACTCTAGCGCACGCCTCACAATTGCACAAACTACAATCACTAATTAGCTCTCTTTCTCTTGCACGGAAGGCTTGCAAAAATCGCTTCGCCTGACTAAATATTTCCTGGGCCATTTTCCGGCTGCCATCAGAAAGGGCATAGAAAGAAAGGGCATCACCCTCGAGTTCGTGTAAAACTAATGGATGACCTGAAACCTTGATGATACTTTCGAGCAACTCACTACTAATCCCTTCAGCATGGATTAAACTTTTTCTGTGCAGTTTGATGAACTTCGTGTAACCGCTTATGTCAACCAAAACCAGGAATATTTTCTTGATCTCCATTACAGATCCTCATTCAAGTGCTGATTGCCAAATCTAAACTCCAATGATGCAAAAATCAACACTTGCGATAATCATTCATGTTAGACAATGCCCGACGCCATTCAGGGTTGAAAGCATAGGCGTTCTTCCAAGAGATTAGGCCACCTTTGCCTCTGAATCTTCTATCAATCTCTCTAGAATATGTGCCTGTTTTTCTGACCAGTGATTTCTCATTCTTGCTGAACTTTCACACGTTGATCCCAACCCTCGATGTGGTAATACTCAGCGCATTCCTCCTCTCGCCCACGAATCACCTGTTTGCCAACCATAGGCCCTGCATATTCGGTCACGACCGAACATTTATCTTCGCCACTTCCCTTGTCATAATGACCACAACCCAGTCTTGCGTTTTCCCTAGCTCATGCGCCCTTGCAGTATTGGAGAACAGCACCGTAAATCTCCATCCTCCACGGAGAGTCAAGAGAATAGGCAGCCACGCCTCTCCATCAGGGTTGTATTTTTTCGGTGCTATCTTCTTGAGTTCGTCAGCCTCAGCTTTTTTCCTATACTCCGCATCCAGATGTAGAATCAACTCTACGGTTGGAGATTGCCGTATCTAATTCAGTCTGCTTGCAG
>JAPUKJ010000172.1 GCA_027295705.1 Ignavibacteria bacterium
TTCACACCGCAAAACAAGCCCGCGCAGAATGTAATGGCTTGGTGGTACGGGAAACCCCCCGCCAACTGAGAAGGTTTGCCGGCAGTCATTCAAGTCTTCTTGCACTCGGTTTTTCCGATTCACTAATCCCGACCGCATGCATGAGCTACCGCTTCGTGCTCTCAAACCCGCACGTTCACGTGTGCTTGACAGCGCCTGCAAACCTCCGGCGCGGTTTGAGGAGAACGTCGCCGCACTCCAGCAAGGACTGTTGAGCGAGGAGGAGATGGGGTTTATGAGGAGGTTCGGAGATGAGGTGCATCGAAGAAAGAAGTGGTCTATGTGAAAGTATAAAGCTACGAGGACGGATATATGTATCGAAGCCAACCGATGGTGATTGGAGCTGGTCTACGAATGCACAACAAGCGGCAATTCAAACACAAACTTTGTTCCCTCATTCACGCGGCTCTCAACGCTGATATCTTCACCGTGCGCTTCAAGTATCTTCTTAACGATCGCTAGTCCCAAACCTGAACCGATGGGTTTCTTGTTGGTGCGAACCTGGTAGAATCTGTTGAAAATGAACGGGAGGTCGTTGTTCGAAATCCCGATGCCCGTGTTCTCCACCCGTGTCCTTATTTTTCCATCCCGCTGCTCCAGAACCACGTTAACCCTTCCGCCAGATGGGGTATAAGTGATAGCATTTTCAAAAAGGTTCTGCAATACCCGCTCGATAAGGCCGATGTCGGCATTGACGAACGGAAGTCCTTTTGGGGAGTCGGTGGAAATTGCTATTCCTTTCTGTTCAGCCTGAGGAGCGAACTTCTGAGCGAGGTCGTTTACTAGTTCGGGCAATGAGAAGGGCTCGGGTTTTGGGCGGGTTTGTTTGGCTTCCAACTTGGATAGCTCAAAGAGTTCTTGTACGAGCTTGTTTAGGCGCTCTGTCCCACCCAAGATGGTTCGAAGGTACTCACGTCGCTCATCCGCGCTCAAAGTTTCATTCTTCATCAATACGGTCTCAATGTATCCCTGAACAGAGGCTAGCGGCGTCCGGAGGTCATGAGAAACGTTTGCGATGAGTTCTCGCCGCAGCTCATCGGCGCGCGTGAGCTCCTCGAGGTTGCTCTTGATGGTGTCTGCCATCTCGTTGAACGCTGCGCCGAGTTGGTCGAGTTCATCGTTTGAACGGACCGCCACACGCTGTGAGTAGTCGCCTTCTTTAAGCGCGTTCACCGTGCGCGTCATGCGCCTGAGCTTCCTGGTCACGAAGGCAAGAGCAACAAGTCCGATAGCTCCCGCTCCCACAAGACTCAGAAGGAGTCCTCGTAGCCCAAGCGAGAGAATGTGACTGTCCACGATGCGTTCAGCAATCGAATCGTAGTCCTCGCCGCCAAGGATGACATAGATGTATCCGTACACCATGTTGTTCATCCTTACCTCAGCAGCGGAGAATACCTTCGGTTTGCTTATGTCGCGAGGGTTGTCACCCAAAACGAATTTCTTGCCTCGTGATGAGATAAACTCATTGATAGGCCCGAGGGATACGGCTGACACCTTGACTTTCTCCTTCGGTGCATCGAAGGTCAAGATTGTTCCTTTTTCATCAAGCAGATAGACTTCCACGCTCGGATTCACCACCATAACGTCGTGGAAAATCTCCTCCATCGCCACGAGGTTTGGCTTCCCATCCACAAACGGCTGGATATCGTTGACGATATGCTCGGCCAGCATGGCGTTAATCTTTTGGCTTGTTTCCGCGAAATACATCTCGGTCTGAAAAAGAGTGAGGTAAATGTATGCTGCTCCAACGAGTGTCAGGAGCAGCAGGAAGATAGCGGAGAGCTTCCAGTAGAGACTCTGGGAAAGCTTCTTAAGCATGGTTGGCGAAGTCCTTTCAGGTCATCTTGGGATCGATGGACTCTATTCCTCTTCGGCGAACTTGTACCCCACGCCCCACACTGTCTGAATATACATTGGATTCGATGGATCTTCTTCGATCTTGGCACGCAGCCTGTTGATGTGGGAGTTGACGGTATGGTCGTATCCTTCGAATCTATATCCCCACACAGTGTTAAGCAGGGATTGTCGCGTGTATGCTTTTCCCGGGTTCTTTGCGAACAACACGAGCAGATCGAATTCTTTTGCTGTCAGCTCAATTTTCTTCTCTCCCAACGTGACCTTTCGCTTCTCAATATCGATGTGCAGCTTGCCAAACTGTATGTGTTTCTTTCCCGTCCCCTCGACGTCTTCTTTTACGGCTTCCACGCGTCGAAGAATTGCCTTCACCCGTGCAAGGAGCTCTCGAATACTGAAGGGTTTCGTGAGATAATCGTCTGCACCGAATTCGAGGCCGAGTACTTTGTCGAACTCTTCTGACCGGGAGGTGAGCATGAGGATGGGCGTGTAATTCTTTTCGGAACGGATTTCCTTGCAGATCTCCAAACCATCTACACCTGGAAGCATCAGATCCAGGATGATCAGGTCGTAGCTGTTCTTTAGAGCTTTTTCAAGCCCCTGCTCGCCATCGTATGCGATATCGCACACATGGCCGAGGTCTTTGACGTGCAATTCGACCAGTGCGGCGATATCTCGATCGTCTTCAACTATCAGAACTTTCTTTTGCAAATCTAGGATTTCCTGCAGAAGGGTTGAGAATCTCTCACCAAACATAGCAAATCTCCTCATCAAAAGCATGATTACCGATCATCCCAACTTCACCACCCACCATCATGCGAGAAGACAAGGAGATTTTGCTTTCGCAAGTCAGTTCTACTTGTTCTACACGGCTCAACAGATCATTCTGGACTCATTGAATTGAGGCTGAACCGGTAGGAAATGTCGAACTCGCCTGGTTGGTCATCGAGTAGTTGGTCCCTGATGAAGCTCCTGCAGGTACGGTGCCCACCAATGGCTTCAACTGAAACGGTGCGGCGTCGTCATCAGGAAAAGGCTCGACGGAAATGACGACATTTGCACCGGAGAGATCAAGCGGAAACGTAAATCCTGATGGGGCATTTAGAAGGAAATCCTCACCTGGGAAGGGAGGCCCAGCGTTGAGTCCGCTACTATAGGGTGCCGCTTCATCGACTCCGGTCGGTGAGAGGAACGTCCCTGAGGTGAGCGGTCCTGCCGCTGGAACTGCCCATCCTTCATACTTCCATCCATTGGGCAGCGTGGGGAGGCTCAATCCCGCTGAAGGCCCGGGCATTTGCAAGAACCAAACGCCACTGAGTTCATTGGTTGTGCTATTGTCTGTTGGTGTTGCAAGGATGTAATTCCCAGTTGCACTCGTGAAGTCATCTCCCAGTGCTGCAGCATCACCCACAGTCAGGGTCGCGCTCGTTGGATTCACTGACCCTCCAAGGATTTTTGTTTCAGCCGGATTCATGTCATTATCACCAGTTGGTTCGATCGTAATCACGATTGCTGTTGCAGCACTGATATCCTGACCAGCGTTGAAGTCACCATTATTGATGACCTGCCCGCCAGGGTGTGCTACGATGCGGTTTTGAGCATCGATGTTGAATTTACCTGTTGACAGAGGTTGACCGCCGACTATTGCCCAGCCCTCATAATGAAACCCATTTTGGAGGGAATCGAGGTTAGTGAAGCTGAGAGTTAGCGTCATGCCACCGCTCTGAACAGTAACCTGTTCATTATCGCCGTCACATCCTCCCAAAAAAAACAGGCACACCAGCGCAAAGATGGGTATACGTACCATGGTTATTTCTCCTATTAGTTGATGGATATCTATGAAGGGAACACCAATCAAGGTACAGGAGGAATCTCACGAATCCGTCACGAAAGGGTAAAAGCTTGGTGTGCGTGAGGAAAGGTTGAACAAGAAAGCCTATCTCAAGCCCTTGACAAATGCCCTTGAACGCCTTATATTTGTTCTATCTTATAGAACAAATAAAACGTGGATCTGCTTACCAGAACTGAAGAGATAATTCTCCTTTCTGTACATGAACTCCGGGACTCGGCCTATGGGGTTACAATACGTGATCTCGCTGCAGATTTGACAGGACGCAGATGGTCCATCGGGGCGATCTATGTCCCTCTTGATCGTCTGACGAGGAACGGGTTTCTCAAATCTCACTCGGGTGACCCTACGCATCAGAGAGGTGGCAGGCGGAAACGGTTGTACAGGTTGACCGCAAAAGGTGTAACTGCCTTGAAGGAAACCAAGGAACTGCAAGATAAACTTTGGGCGGCTATTCCCGGTGTAAGCGCACTTAGACCAAGACCGGTGTGAATGAAGCGAATGACGCAACTGCAGTATAGCAAGAGAACGCTCCCGAAGCTTACGCAACCAAAGCTCGGCGCATGGCTTCTCACGAAGTTAATGAGTGAAGAGGACAATGAGGCGGTTCTTGGGGATATCGAGGAAGAATATCAAGAGTATGTTGCTGAGCTTGGTTCACTAGTGGCAGCACGGCACTATTGGATGGAGGTTATTCGATCAATTCCATCGTTACTTGTTCTTTTAATTAAGAATAAACTGAGGAGGAGTAGAGTTATGGGCAGAGAGATCTCGTCTCCAAGGCTCAACAAGTTCGCAGTTATCGGGCTGGTCGTAATTATACCCGCGTTTTTGCTGGTTTTTTCCGGTGTATTACAGACCGCATTTGGTGTAGCTCAGGTTAGTTATATCTTTGACAAATTCGATCTTCAGCATACGCTTTTTCATCCGTTGGTTATTATGGGAGGGCTATTTGCGGCCTTTGTGTTGAATACCATCCCTGTTGTGCGTATTCAATTCCAGACCGAGGAAGATAATCTCGTGGGAGTGGTAAAGCTGAAACGAAGGTTCTTGAACATTGGAGTGAGCCTCATTAGCGCGTTCTTGATTTGCTGCATCATGTTGTATGGCTTTGTCGAGAACTGGGTGATAGTGGCTCGGTAGGAGGCCCATAGATGTTTGGTACTGAAGAACATCGAAACTCCCCTTCTCTTGTAAGAGAAGGGGCTGGGGGATGAGTTACTAACCACAACAACACTACCCAACTCTTCTCACCACCATCATCGTTAGATCGTCTGCCTTGGGAGCTCCTGATAGGAATTCTTTCACATCCTCGACCGACGCGCGGATCAACTCCTGAGGTGACAAGTGATTGTTCTTGGTTAGAAGTACGGACGCGCGCTCTTCGCCGTACTGCGTTTCTGACCTGTCTTGGGCTTCTGTAAGACCGTCGCTGTAAAGGAACAGGCTGTCTCCGGGCTCCATTGTTATTCTCTCCGATGGGTATTCTCCGGCACAGAACATCCCGAGTGGGATACCGGTGGATGGCAAGGTTGTAACCTTGTTGTCTCTTATCAGGAAGGGTAGGCAATGGCCTGC
>JAPUKJ010000173.1 GCA_027295705.1 Ignavibacteria bacterium
GCCCTCTTGTCTGCCCGCTTTCGTTTTTCATTCAGAATGACCCCCAAGCCTCCGACGGTAATAACTGCGACTGCGAGGAGGAATAGGCGTTGCGGCTGACTTGGAAAACGTAGATCCTGTTGGCTTACAGTCCTTGGAGCAGTCGACACTGTATCTATTAAAATTTCCTTGGTGGAATCCTCCCCCTGAGCATGCATAGAGCTCGACGACGATAGGCCCAAATTCAGGACAACAAAAAGGATTTTCATTAACCTCACAATAGTCTTATATGTCAAAGTAGGCGAACCCTATCATTAGGATCAAGTAAAGAACTAGAGCCGCACCCACCACCGTAAATGGCCTGCTCTTTTGTTCGATGCTTGCCTTCCTATCAATAAACGGTATTAGAAGCCAAAAGAGAGACATTATGCCTAGGACGCCGTTGACTATCATCTCGCCATTGATGGAGAAGACGGTTGGAGGAATTATCTTAAGTGATTGGTACAAAGGCCAAAAATACCATTCAGGTTTGATTCCTAGAGGTGCTGATGCGAGCGGATCAGCCTTTTCTCCGAGTCCCCAGGGGGCTAGAATCGACAAACTGATCAAAACTAGAAAACCCAGTACCCACGAAATCAGATCTCGATAAAGAAAATTTGGAAAAAACGGTACTGGAGGGTCTTTTACTTGTGTTCCTATCGGGACACTTGAACCAAGAATTTGATTAAGTATTAGATGAAAACTTATTAGAAACAAAGCAACAAGTGGAAGTAATATGATGTGAATTGAATACATCCTAATAAGAGTCTCGGCACCCACTTCGCCACTCCCCTTCAGCAAACTCACTCCCCAGTCGCCTACGATGGGAAGAGTCTTTGGCACTTCTGTGCCGATGAGAGTTGCGAAATAGGCCATCGTGTCCCACGGCAAGAGATAACCGGTGAATCCGAACCCCAGGGTGACAAACAGTAGGATGACGCCAGATACCCACATGAGCTCACGGGGTTTTCGATAAGCTCTCATGAAAAGAGCACTAAACATGTGGATGAATAGCGTTCCGACCATCAGATTTGCAGACCAAGAGTGCACTGAACGAATTAGCCAGCCGTATGGAACTTCATTGATGATGATCCTGACGCTTTCGTAGGCATGCTCCTGTGTTGGGTTGTAGTAAAGTGCCAGCAGGATTCCCGAGATAAGTTGGATTATAAAGAAGAAAAGGGTAAGTCCACCGAAGTAATACCAGAACGAATGTTTGTGTCTAGGAACGACCTTCTTTGAAAAATAATCGGCAACACTGGCGACAGGCAGACGTTGCTCAAGCCATCGATAGACTGACGAGGCTACTGGTAAGAATCTTGACATGTGTCTGCGGTTAAATCCTTGATACAACGATCGATGATTTATCTACCTTAGCCTTAAAGGGAGACAATGGCCTTGGAGCTGGACCAGCGATATTGATACCATTGATATCGAACTGGCTTCCGTGACAGTTGCAGATAAAATGAGGGGTCCCTTCACTCTTGAATTGTACAATGCACCCAAGGTGTGTGCAGCGTGCTGAGAACGCTTTGAACTGGCCCGTCCGGGTGTGCACGATGATTACAGGTTCCTTGTTGAACCTCACGATCTTCGCGGTGTTCCTCTCAATATCCTGGACGGAAGCTACCCGCAGGCTCTCCCTGACGTCGACGTCCCGCTGAACTGGTGTAACATACCTTATGATTGCAGTACCAATTGGTATAACAGTCACTAAGCTCCAGAATTTCAATAGCCTCGAGAGGAAATCCCTGCGAGTTGGACTAGATGGAACGGGTTTTCCTAAGTCATTCATTATGACCTTTGATACAGTTCGCTATCCGACAATAACATCCAGCTTCTTATTAAGAATCCCTATATCTACTTTATTGACATCTCGACCTACAATCTCACCGTCTGCGTGAACGAAAAAGTAGGCGTCTGAGGATATGCTTATTTCCCTCCCTTTTTCGGAGTCGACTCCATCAGCATCGATGTGTGTCCCCTTCATAACCAACGGTATCAGGCTGAGGATTCTGTGCACTGGCATGTCGTCGATACAGCACAAATCCAAGAGTCCGTCGTCGATCTTTGCATCGGGCGTGAGATAGAATGCTCCGCCTGAGCAAGTTCCGTTGCCAATTGCGATAAGCAGTCTCTTCGAGGACTTTGATACGGAATCGATACAAATCTCGAACAAGTGGGGTTTGTATCTTCCAAGTGTCAGAAGGACGGCTGCAACGTACAATATCGTACCTGACAAAAACCTAATGTGTCTGGTCTTTTCAGCAACTGCCGCATCAAAGCCTATCCCTACACCGTTAACAAAGTACCTGGGCTTAGAGTTGCCTGCTATTTGAGCTATTTGGCCTTTTCTTGAGCAGCGGATGGTTCCTACGTCGATGGGTGTCGTTTTTCCCCTTAGTAGAACATCAACGATCTCTGGTAGGTTGGAAGGAACTTTGAGTGATTTAGTCAGGTCGTTACCTGACCCCGTGGGAACGATACCAAGGATTTTCTTTGTTCCGATTATACCATTGACAACCTCATTGACTGTGCCATCTCCACCTACTGCGATTATTGTACCTATCGGAGCATTGTAAGCGATCTCTGTGGCATGGCCCTCTCTGTGGGTGAGGACTATTTCAGACGTGGCGCCCTTTCTCTGGATCTCGCGGTGCAGTAGCCTAGCAGCTCTTTCTCCTCCACGTTTACCTGACACGGGGTTTACTATGAACGTAAACTTGTTCACTTGTCGGGGACTGACTGGGCAACGCGAAGTGAAGATTCCACAGGGGTGATTTTACATGAAATGTCGTCATACATTAGACTAGCCTCAAAGAGGATATAAGCACTACCTTGAAGAAAAACATCTGTGATTGCTTGGTCAGATATTTTGAGGTGAACCAACATCTCCTCCCCACTTTGGACCTGTACTGCAACCGGTGGTGTCAGGTCTAATCTAACTGCTGCTATGATTGCACTTGCAACCGCACCTGTCCCACACGCCAGCGTTTCAGTCTCCACTCCACGCTCATATGTACGGATTTTGATCCTGTTCTTCCCAACAGCCTGAACGAAATCGACATTTGCTCCTTCCGGTAACAAGCGAGCCTCATTGCGAATAAATCTTCCGAGTGTGAATACGTCCAAGGAGTCCACATCCTCTCTGAGCAGAACGACGTGAGGTGAACCAGTGTCAATGAAATTGCCAACAAAGGGCTCTCCTTCAATGACAAATTTCAGCTCCGCGAGGCTAACCGAAACACCTTTCATCCTGAGCTTAATGTGCTTACCTGTTACTTCAGCATGATAGATGTAATCCAGTGCCTCAAAGCACATTGTAGGACCTGTTATACTATTCAAGAATGCATAACGGGCTGCACATCTTCCCCCATTGCCACACATCCCTCCGTGACTTCCATCTGCATTGTAGTAATCCATAAGAAAATCAGCATGAGAGCTGGGATCAATGACAATCAGGCCATCTGCACCAACGCCAAAGTGGCGGGAGCACAGAGCTCGAGCAAGTCTAGGTCTAAGGAGCCGTAGCTTTCCGCTCAGGTTGTTGATCAAAATAAAATCGTTGCCTGCTCCTGAGACTTTTGTAAACTTGATAGTTTCTTGCATTGATCTCTAGCCTTGATATCTTCTATCGACAATATTAACTTTCCCAGAAATTTGCAACTTCAGTGATTAAAGTCCTTGAATGAAAAGCAAAAAACGCCCTCACGGTCAATCTATGAGAGCGTTTATTTGTGGAGATGGCGGGAGTCGAACCCGCGTCCGAAGAGAAGACCATCAGGACCACTACATACGTAGTCTGTCTTTCACTCCTCGCTCAGCTACATCCGGCAGACAGGGCGCTAGCAAAGCAACCTCAAACGTTCCCCGCTTTCGCGGGATTCGCCAGACACCTTTGAGGAGATATCCGGCTATCCTGCCAAGAGTCGGCGCCTCTTTGGAGCACGACAGGAGAAGCTCCTGGAGACGGGCTGCTTTTTTTAGTTAGGCAGCCAGTGCGTAGTTGTAGTCTGCACTTATTGTTTTCCGCTTTATTAGCGTGCAACGCGGAGAGCACGGTATGCAGTCTTGACCATCCTCGTCCCCGTCGAGACCACGTCATCCCCTAAGCTAATTTAGATATTCCTAGCTCGAGAAGCAAGCTTAGCAGCACTTCTATTCTTCGTTTGCATTCGGTTTATTGAATAATTCTGAAGTAAGGCATGCTTCAGGTACCTAAACGCTTCTCCGGGATCATCCATGAACTTAAAGAGATTCTTGTCTTCTCTTGAAATTACTCCATGATTCACCATTTCATCAAAGTCGATCACCTTGTTCCAATATTCGGTACCATAGATGACAACTGCCATTTTCTTCTTGGTCTTATTAGTTTGCAGCAGGGTTAGTACCTCCATTAGTTCATCAAGAGTACCGAACCCGCCAGGGAATATTACCAGTGCCTTCGCAAGATACACAAACCAAAACTTCCGTATGAAGAAGTAGTGAAACTCAAAGTTAAGATTGTCAGAAATATAGCGGTTAGCGAATTGTTCAAAAGGCAGGCTTATGTTCAGGCCTATTGATTTCCCCCTTGCCAGATATGCTCCCTTGTTGGCGGCTTCCATTGTGCCAGGTCCTCCGCCAGAGCATATGGCAAAGCGGTTATGCTTGGACAGTCTCTTTGACCATTGGGTTAGTAGGCGCGCGAGCTCGACAGTATCCTCGTAATACCTGGACATTTCCATCTGCATTTGTGCTTCTCGGAATGAGATCAGCATCCTTTTTGTAGGACGTCTAACCCTTGCAAAACCCTTTTCTACGTTCTGGAGTTCCTTACGGGCCACTTTCCTTGGCTTCACCCGTGCCGATCCGAAAAACACAATGGTATTCCTTACTGCTTCTCGCCGGAATCGCCTTTCTGGTTCAAGAAACTCTGAGAGTACTCTTATGAGACGCGCATCGGGGCTGTCGAGGAATTCTAAATTCTTATATGCTTTCAATTATCTTTTTCTATTCGTTTTCATTTCTATCTTCATGACTTTTCCTCGGAATCACAAGGTGTGCTTTGGGGTCAGTTCTAACTATCTATGAATTCCTAGATGAGAAGGCTCTATCTGATCAAACAATAATACTTGCTATCCTGTCCATCAACCTTAACATCTGGTGTAGTTACACCCTCTTCAACCAATTGACCGAGCGCTTCAAAGATCGCCTGCTTTTTCCATCCAAGAAGGCTGTACATGGACTGCACGGACGCAATTAGTTGGTTCTGGAAATACCTCGCAAGAATCTTCTTTCTTGCCGTTTCGAGGGAGATCTTGCGGGCCTTTCTTACTAGAGATGGGAGAAACGTTGAAATCGGTGCCCATTCAAAGGTAAAGGGTTCATGATGCTCCCCAGCCTTAACGATATACATTTTCGTCTGCAGCTCAGTCATGGCCTTTTCGAATCCTACCCTATTAGCTTTTCCATGGGTTCCTGTGGCTAACCTGAGACCTCTTGTGATTTGGGGGGACGAATCTTGCAGCGTATCCATTATTCCTTTGGCTATCGGTGAAAGGCTGCCACGCATAAACTCACCGATGTACTCGTCTTTCGTCCCTGTTCGTTCTGACAGACTATAGAAATAAAGAAAATACTCCATTGAAACCATAGTCGGTCGACCTTTGAGGACCTTGCCGTAGAAGATTTTCCCCTCAGAAGGAAGAATGTTTTTCATCTGCCAAACGAAGGAGAGATAAGGATCCGAGTGCGTGTTTCGTGGCATGATAGGATTACGAATTCCACAGGCTGCGTGCCACAGGCAAGGCAATTCTGAGTGCTCTGATTTGAATGCAAAACAAAATCCCACATCATTGATGAATCTTAGTGCCTCCAGCTTAGTTCTTACTGCATAGCGAGGTGATCGACGGTGAACCTTGTCCCGCCACCTCTCCACTTCTTCCCATGTGTAAGATAATTTCATGATTTGATGACACCAATAGTTCGATACTGAGCTTTATCATTACTTCAGACAGGTAAAGAATTTTGTTGCCTGAGTATGGACTCAGCCCCTTCTCAATAATCTAATTTCTATCACTTCCCTCCTATGTCGAATGGAGGTGTAACCACAACCGCCTCAACAAATCCTCGGGAGCTGTGGACCTGAACTTTGTGGCCCGCAGGAACACTATGCTTTTTCACAATCCCTAATCCCACATGGCATCCATGAATTGGCGTCCTACTGAGACTTGTAAGCAGCCCAACATCCTTTGATTCATAAGCAAGCCCAGCTCCTGTCTGAATCTCATTTTGTAATTCTTCAAACATGAGACCAATGAGCTCACGTTGTACTTTTTCGTAAGTGTCAAGCCTAGCAATAACCTCCTGACCGATATAGCATCCTTTGGTAAAACTTATTGCATGTGCCAAACCTGCCTCATACGGGTTAAATGCGTTGGAGATCTCTGCACCGAAAGCTGGAATACCACGAGATATCCGAAACGCATCATATGCAGCTCTTCCCATTCTCAGCAGATGACGTTTTTCACTCTCATCTGAGAGTTGTTGCCAAATCTGGGCAGCGCTTCCATTCGGGACAATTATGTCGAATACATCAACGCCAAAATCTTGGGTCCATGCGATGGAGAGCGGACCAGATTCGTGGGTGATATCCGTAGTTGATTGAGGATCCAAGTTAAGGTCAAACAGGGCATTAACAATAGATTTGGATTCAGGTCCTATGAAAGAAAACATTGTGGTAAGCGGAGTTACTGTTGCTAATTTGATATCCTCCATGATACAATATTTGTCAATCCAGGTTGTTAATTCTTGCTCATTTGTCGGAGACGTTATAGCTAAGAGAGATGAGCTTCTTATGAGCAATCTTACG
>JAPUKJ010000174.1 GCA_027295705.1 Ignavibacteria bacterium
GGACGACATTGCCATAGTGTACATCGGCCTTGGCGTGAGGGATCAAGCGTTTGAATGGATGCAAAAGGCCTATGAGGAACGTTCTGGCAGCATGGTCTTTCTGAAGGTGGATCCCGTTTGGGACAGTCTTCGTTCCGATCCAAGATTCACCGCGTTTCTGAAAAAAATGAATCTGGACTAGTTGGGATCTACAGAATCAGACGAGCAACTAGGATTTCAAAATCCAATAGTCTCACTGGAATGATAAGGCGTGTATTTCTACCGGCTGCAGGTTGGTGAGTCTCTGGTTCGTAATTACCCGCACACCCGACAAAGCCCGAAATAGCGACACGTCATTCAAGGGTTGGGTGACGCAAATATCCTCCCACTCTGAAGCGGCCTTGCCGTTTTCCACCTACTCTTTCAAATTACCGATCTTCAACTCATCATATAACCGGAGGACGACTGCATGAGAAACAAAGTCGCGTTTTTCTTCATCGTTCTGTCGCTGATCGCGTCAGTGTCCTTGACATACGGACAAAAGAAAAAGAAAAAACTGCCAGTTGTCCGTATTGGAACTGTCATAGATGGGCAGTGGGAGCGCCTTGGTGAAATACGGCGCGTGTTTGAAAAGGAAATTCTGGAACTTACCGGAGGCGAGTTTGACGTACTCTTTCCGGAAGAGAAGCATATTGTGGGAGATTTTACTAATGAAGGAATAAATTCTGTTATTGATCGCCTTCTTGACGATACTGAAGTTGATCTCATCCTTGCCATTGGTCCCCTCTCATCTCATGAAATCAGTCGACGCAAGGAGTTATCAAAGCCTGTGATCGCTCCTTTTGTGCTCGATCCTGAAATTCAGAAATTGCCTCTCGAGGGGGACGCCAGTGGGGTCAACAATCTCAGCTATATTACCTTCCCGGCACATATCGTCGAGGACATTGAGTTGTTCCGCAAGATCGTTCCATTCACCAAACTAGCAATGCTGCTCAGCCGTGCTGTACATGCTGGAATTCCGGAACTACACGCAAACATATTGAAAGAACTGGGTGAGATGGGACTGGAAGTGACAATTGTTCCTGTTGGAGCGTCAACAGATAAAGCGCTGGCCTCCATGCCATCTAATGTCCAGGCAGTGTACCTTGCACCACTGATTCATCTTATCTGAGAGTGACTTCGGTCGCTTGGTAGCCGGTCTGATTCAACGCAAGTTGCCAAGCTTTTCTCTTCTGGGACGACTGGAAGTCGAGCGTGGCATATTTGCAAGCGCAGGGCCCGCCTTCAACATTACACGACTGGCTCGGAGAGTAGGACTCTACGTTCAAAGAATTCTCCATGGCGAGGAGGCTGGTAAGCTATCCGTTAGATTCCCTCGACGCGAACAACTGACGATCAATATGGCCACTGCCCGAGCCATAAACGTTTTCCCGAATTGGCGTGTGCTCGAGCAAGCAGATCTTCTCAATGAAGAGCTGGAAGATGTTGACCGAAAGCTTTCATTAGCCAGTGCCGTACGAGAAGCCATTGCCGAAAATCTCGATCTAGCAGCCGCTAGCAAAGAAGTGGCTGCGGGCGCCGAAAATGTGGGCTTGGCACGATCCACCCTCTTGCCGCAACTGGATATCTCAGCTCAGGGTGTTGTGATCGATAAGGATCGCGCCGAAGCCAGTTTTGGTTCGCAAGCCGAGGGTACTATCTCTGGATCCGCTACTCTCTCACAGGTCCTTTACTCTGAACCGGCTTGGGCAAATCTTTCTATACAAGAAGACTTACAGAGCGCGCTTGAGCAGGAACGCGAACAGTTGCGCCTGGATATCACACTCGATGCAGCTACAGCCTACCTCAACGTGCTTAGAGCCAAGACCTTCCAACGCATTCAGAAGGATAACCTCAACCTGACAAGATCCAACCTTGATCTGGCCCAACTGCGGGTGGCGATCGGATCCGCCGGGCGACAAGAAGTCTTTCGGTGGGAAAGTGAAGTTGCATCAAGTCGAATTGACGTCATTGCAGCCAACGCCCAACGAGACCAGGCGGAGATTGCGCTAAACCAGCTGCTCCATCGGCCTCTGGAAGAACCGTTCATAACAGCCGAGGCAGGATTGGAAGATTCGGCTCTGCTCACCAGTGACCAACGGCTGTTTACATATACAGGGAATCCGTGGTACTTTGAAGTGTTTCGAGACTTCATGGTGCAGGAAGGTGTGGCTGCCTCACCAGAACTGAAACAATTAGATGCAGCAATTGCTGCACAGGAACGAGCTCTTACTTCCGCCAATAACGCATTTTGGGCGCCCACAATTGCCCTTCAGGGGGATGTCACCAACATCTTTTCGAGATCGGGTGCCGGTTCTAGTGGAAGTACTTTCACTTTACCTCCCCCACTTCCAAGCCTTTCATTTCCTACTGCGGATGATCTGAATTGGAACGTAGCCCTTAGGTTGTCATTACCGATTTTCAACGGTGCGGAACGATTTGTGGCCAGGACTCAGGCACGGGAAGCATTAGCGCAACTGCGGCTCGAACGTGAGGCAACCGAGGAGCGCATAGAACAGCGTATCCGTACTGCTATTCACCAAGCCGGGGTCTCGTATCCGGCAATTCGATGGTCACGTGCAGCCGACACCGCATCACATAAGAACTTGGAGTTGGTAACTGATGCCTACTCGCGTGGTGCAGTGGATATTATCCGACTCATTGATGCCCAGAACGCGGCTCTCATCGCAAGTCTCGCGGAAGAAAACGCTGTATATGATTTTCTGATTGATTTCATGAACATACAACGCACAGTTGGTACGTTTGACATTTTTATGAGCAAAGAGGAGCGCGAAGCGTGGTTTGGAAGATTGGAATCATATTTTGAAAAGGTCGGCGCTTCACCCGGCAGACGTTAGTCGCTCCTTAAAAGAGTTATCATTGCCTAAGCAACAGCAATATCCTGCAAATGATGTTAGGAAAGCAAAGGAGGAACCTTAAGATGAAACAGTCCATAATCGTGAACATCACATATCTTTCTCTGATTTCGACGCTGTTCGTGTCTTGTGGGCCGGACGAAGAAGTGCAGGAGGAAGTAATTCGGCCGGTTCGCTACCAGCAAGTGTTTTCCACGGGCGGCAGCCGTGTGCGCACATTTTGCGGCGTTGCTCAGTTCGGTATCGAGTCCAATCTAAGCTTCAAAGTGGCTGGCACTCTTGAGAAGATTCCAGTCAAAGTTGGCGAGAAGGTCAAGGCAGGTCAACTTCTGGCGCAGCTAGATCAAGCAGATTATGAGTTGAAATGGAAAGAGGCAAAAGCAGCACGTGATCAAGGGAGAGCCCAGGAAATCCAAGCTTTGGCAAACCTTGAAAGAGTTCAGATTCTGTACGAGAACCGTAATGCCTCCAAGAGCGATCTGGATGCAGCGACAGCAGCTTATGAGTCTGCGCATGAGCAAGACAACATACTCAAGAAACGACGCAATCTCGCTGAGCGTCAACTGGATTATTGTACACTGACTGCTCCAGTGAGCGGTGCTATTTCAGAAGTCAGAGTCGAGGTCAATGAAAACGTAAAAGTAGGAGAAGTTGCTCTCGTGCTTACTTCGGGTTCCCAGCTTGAAGTGAACGTTGCCATCCCTGAAATTCTGATCTCGCAAATACGGGAAAGAGACCAAGTCATCGTCACCTTTGACGCGATTGAAGGGAAACGGTTCGAAGCAACGGTAACTGAGGTAGGTGTTGCGGCTACCGGTTTTGCTACCACCTATCCAGTGATGGTTCGGCTCAAGGAGACCAGCCCCGATATTCGCGCCGGTATGGCTGCTGAAGTCGCATTCACATTTGAATCCTCTGATCGCCGTGAGCGGTTTATTGTTCCACCTGTTGCAGTTGGCGAAGACCGACTCGGTCGTTTTGTTTTTATTGTAGAGCCAAGTGAACCGGGAATTGGTATAGCAACAAGAAAATCCGTGACGGTTGGTGATTTTGACACGGAAGGCCTTGAGATCCTGAACGGCCTAACGGATGGCGACTATCTTGTAACAGCGGGCGTGTCAAAACTTCAGGATGGCCAAAAGGTCAAGTTTGAAGCGGCAAAGGCGAAATAGATGAGCATAACAGAATTTGCTATAGAGAAGAAACGAATTACA
>JAPUKJ010000175.1 GCA_027295705.1 Ignavibacteria bacterium
TTCCGGCACCAGCTAACACCACCACGTTTCGATCAAACGTCGTTTCCCCTATGTGCCGCGCTTCAGCATCAGATAACGGATGCTGATTAGTCATGAGAAGCCTTCTGTTTACCGATCTGTCGAAATGTTCTCGCGAGGGGAAGACTATATGCACGTAACCAAGAGGGGTGATGCTGAAAACGACATGTCATCGAACACTGGCAGCTTCGACCATAAGGGCTTGAGTGAAAATAACTTGAGCGCATTCGCAACAAGATTTGGGTCAGATTTATACGGAACGATTGAGGAAAAACCGAGGCATAGCAGAGCTATGGGGAGGTGTTTTCGATTGAGGCTCGTTCAAAGGTGGCCCGAAGATTGGCTGTGAAATATCCAAGTTATTTTCACGCAAGTCCTTTGACCATCCTAGCATGAGTCGACTTGGATAGGGAGTATCGTCTGAATATGATTCAATAATCTCACCATTCTCTATGACATGCCGATTTTTTTGTCTGAGCGCTGGATGAATTGGTTCTATCATTGCGCCAGTTCGAATAGATGGAATGTTGATGCTTTCTTATCGAACGTGATAATTTTTTCGCATCCCTGATTTTTGGCAGAATAGGTAATTAACAAGTCGGAAAGATCGTACGTGTTCGCTTGTGCGGAAGGAATAAACTGCTGCAAGACTGACTGATGTTCAAATTTTAAAATTGGCATAAGTAAAAGTTCACTTATCGAGTCTAAGATGTCAGACCTTGATATCGTATAAACAAATTCCAAAACCAAAATTAATTCGAGTATGCCCAGAAAAGGCACGAATAATTCGCTTTTTTCAGCTTCAGCCTTTTTGAAAATTCTGTAAACTTTTTTAGCTTGTGCTTTATCATCACCGACTAGGAAACGAGCTAAAATGTTTGTATCCACCCCTTTCATGTGAATTTCTCTTTCACCCTCTCTCTGATAGCCTTCTTCATCGTCTCAAGGCTCACAGCTTTTCTTTCTACGTTATAGAGTTTGCAAAATATGTCATCAACTTTCTTGGAAACAGGCCTAATCACAGCTTCCCTATTCTTTGTGACAAGGATTTCAATCTTATCGCCGGAGTGCAATTTCAAAGATTCTCGAATTTCTTTGGGGATTGTCAATTGCCCTTTCGTTGTCAGTGTTGCTAAAGCCATGATTACCTCCTTACTTTATATGAAAATCTTACTTTAAGGTAATTCACCTTGTTGTACATGTCAACAGACGCCGTGCCTGAAAGAGGAGGGAATCTCAATTGAAAGTCGCTATGACGTCCGTTGCATGACCTTTCGAAATTGCGGCATTGCAACATTGCTGCAGCCAGAACTTAGGACGTGTTAACACTATGAAACGCATCGGTGATGAGCGCAAAGTAGATAACAAAGGTGAACACCACATCAAGTTTGTCGAACCGTGTGAAGATTCGGCGAAATCCCTTCAGGCGGCGAAAGAGCCGCTCCACTTCATTGCGTTGCTTGTACAGCTGCCGGTCGTATTCCCATGGCTCCCGACGATTACTTGTTGGCGGGGGCCACAGGGATGCAGCCAAGATCGCTCACCAGCTGGCGCGTTTCGTCGCCCTCATAGGCGCGATCCATGATGACGTACGTGGTCACCAACTTCGTGCGCTTCAACAAACTCGCGCCCTTCTGGCGCATCGCCGGCATTGCCCGGTGACAAGGAAAAGCTCACCGCCGTTCGAGCATCTGCGTCAACCAGATGAATCTTGGTGGTCCACCCGACCCGGGATTTCCCAATGGCTTGCGGCCCGTGTTTTGTCGTGCGCCAGTCCCATCAGGGTACACTTTCACCGCCGTACTATCGAGGGAGACGGCTTCAACCCGGACCTGAATGATCTGCCGCTGTTGCAGCTCGACAAAGATTCGATCGAGCACCCCACGCTTGGCCCAGCGATTCATGCGGGTGTAGATGGTATGCCAATTCCCAAAATACTTGGGCAATCCGCGCCATTTGCACCCCTGCTCAGCCACATAGAGAATCGCATTGAGGACTTGTAAATTAGTTAACGACACATTGCCTCGTTGCCGTGGCAAAAAAGGCTGAATACGTTTGTACTGCGACTCGGTAAGTTCCATGGACGCAGTATACAGCATTAAGCATTTAGTGTGAACACGCCCTAGAAACGGCAGTTGGGTTAGCAGTCCATGCAGGCCCTTGGCCATCTGTTAATAGTTCATCAGAAGGGGTGGAGTATTTAACGCGTCGAACATCTTTGGCAGGAGCCGGTTGGGCCATCCTCGCAGGCGCCCCCCATTTTGAGACCGCTAATTGGCGTCATTGACACCCCATAGCTCATTTGCTATTTTTCTACTCGCCTAAACCGCCCGTTTAAATTTTCTATTTCCTAACTTCAACACTAAGCAGTATGGCTGGGGGCACGTCACGTAGATACTTCGCAGGAGTCCGTCCGAGATCAGCTTGATATTGCGGTGGTGCTGGCTGTGCGACTAAAGTTGAAGGAGACGTCAATTATGCAGGAACAAGTAATCGAGATGGCACAAAGCAGCCCTAAAGAAACTGATGGGGTTCGACAACGCACCGCAATACGAAAAGCCATTATTTTAGCTGCAGGATCTGGAAGGCGGATGCAGCCGTTCACCGACACCCTTCCCAAATGTCTCGCTCCTGTGAACGGCACGCCGATACTCATCAACGCACTGTCTCACCTATGTGATGCAGGGATACGCGAGACGGTGATCGTCGTTGGTCACCACAAGGAGAAGATATATGAACTCGTAGGTGATGACTTCAGGGACATGAGGATTGTCTATGTCGAATCGATGGACTATGCCTCAACCAACAACATGTATTCGCTCTGGCTGGCGCGTAACCATCTGTGTGAGGATATCCTCTTATTAGAAGCAGACGTATTCTTTGACCGTCAACTCATAGACAAAATGCTTTCCCAAGAAGGCGGCAATCTTGCCGCTGTCGCCTGTCATCAGCCTTGGATGTCAGGCACGGTGGCAAGTATTGACAGGAATAACTTTGTCCAGGCGTTGCTGGATACCCGCCACCAAGCCTCCGACTTCGACTACTCCAAAGTCTTCAAGACCGTCAATATCTATCTTCTTCGCCGTGAATTCCTCGTGCGCTATTTCGTGCCCCATCTCGAGGCATTTATCGCCTCCGGCGACGTCAACGATTTCTATGAGGTGATCCTTCACACAATGGCCTATCAGCGCAAATACAATATGTTGGCAGTGCTTTGTGATGATGTCCAATGGTTCGAGATCGACGATGAGAACGATCGGCAGGATGCTGAATACCTATTCGCCTCCCAAGAGAGACGCTACGAGTACATCCAAACTCAACATGGCAGCTACTGGCGCTATGATTTCACCGATCACGCATATCTCTATAACCTGTACTTCCCGCCCGAGGAGGTTGTCTTCTATCTGAAGAATCACCTCGATAATTTGATGTTGAACTACCCTGCTGGACAGGAAACCCTTGCCGGACTCATCGGAACCCTGATTCGGCAGCCAACTCGGCGACTCGTTGTAGGGAATGGGGCTTCTGAGCTCATCAAAATCATTTCCGGGAAACTTTTCCAGCGGCCCATCATTCCGGTGCCATCGTTCAACGAGTATACGAATGCTGCACCCATGGGGAAGGTCATCGAATTTCACCTCACCCCCCCCTCTTTTCAGTTGGACGTGGATGAGTACGCTGAGAAGATCATTCAATGTCAGGCTGATGTGGCCATCGTGGTCACACCAAACAACCCGACATCACTGGCTGTTCCAAAGTCCGATCTTCTGCGTCTCATCAAGAAGCTGGCCAATCACGATTGCATGCTTGTCGTCGATGAATCCTTCACCGACTTCATCAAGGATGCTGACTTGGCGACCCTACAGAATGAAATTGGAACGTACCAGAATTTTGCAATCATCAAGAGCCTGAGCAAAGCCTATGGCATTGGCGGCTTGCGGATCGGATACCTGCTGACCGCGAATAGCAAGTTCGCCGAGGCCGTGAGAAAAGAAACACACATTTGGAACATCAACGGCTTTGCTGAGGCGTTCTTGCGACATGCTCCCAGATACCGAAATGAGTTCGCGAGAAGTTGTGAGCTGGTGCGCGCTGATTGTGACGAACTGTACGAGCGGCTCTGTGCTATTCCTGATCTTACTGTGTATCAACCAGATGCCAACTTTGTATTCTGCCGCCTGCCGGAAAGTTCGCCCTCTGGCCCAGAAGTCACCCAACAGTTGTTCATTGAGTACAACATGCTCATGAAGCACTGCGCGGGAAAGCCCCTGCCGGAAGCTCACCGATACCTCAGGATTGCCAGCCGTACTGGGCCTGAGAACCACAGGTTCGTAGAGGCCCTCAGACGAGTCCTCGGTCTTCAGAGCGAGGGATGTCTATCTCTGCCTTCAGGCAAGACCTTGTGACAAATCGTCCTCTCACCAATGCCCCATGCTCAGACGATCAAATGAAACCTGCCAAAATGAGCATGCTCGCTTTCGTCAAAGACATTCCCAACATCATGACCTTATCAGGAGTATGCTGTGGTTTTCTCGGGATATACTTTGCCATCCAAGGAAACTTTCCTGCGGCCATGATTGCGATGCTCTGGGCGGCTCTTCTGGATTGGTATGATGGGCCTGTGGCCAGAGGAATTCCTAGTCGTAGCGATGACCTCAAGGCATTTGGAGGCAAACTTGATTCCCTGGCAGACATCGTAAGCCTGGGAGTATGCCCGGCCATCATCTTGCTGAGCTACGGTGACTTCAATCCGTGGTTTCTGCCTGGGGCGCTAGCTCTCATCCTGGCTGGTGTGATCCGGCTTGCCTACTTCGATGTTTTCGGCGTTGATGCCGATGGATACATTGCGGGCTTATCGTTGGATATTACCGCTCTCGTTATAGCACCACTGTTCCTGTTTGAACATATTTCAAACCACAATGCGTTTGCGGCTATGCTCTACGGGGTTATTGTCGTATTGGCAATACTGCACGTTGCTCCATTCCGGATGAAGAAGATGGTTGGGTATTGGTATCATGTCATTACGATATACATTCTGGGGTTAACAGCCATGTTCAGTTGGCAGATTTTTGGGTAGTTCAACAGCTAATCATGGTCGAAGCCGAAAGAAATGATTCTGCAACTTGGGCCATGTGATTCCCAAGAGTGAGAAGACACGGGGCATCAGCCAGAGACTCACGGGCGCTGTGCTCCTCAACCCCCACCATGTAAGCGCGCCGAGAAAAGATGATTCCGTCGGTAGAAAAGGCATCCATCTGCGACGAAGGTCGACAATCGCCTCTCCAGTCACCATGGAGTTATAGCCATAGTTGCGTCGCACCTCAGAATCCTTGAAGCCCGCTTCGAGGAACAGCTTCCGGTAGACCCCTGGACTTCGATAGACGGCCTGATACTCGCCCTGAGCAATGGATATTCCCTCCGACACAGTTGACTCGCGAAGTATA
>JAPUKJ010000176.1 GCA_027295705.1 Ignavibacteria bacterium
CAGCTACGCCTACGCTGACTCTTCTAGAGCCCTTGCGTTGCCCCACGAGCTCCTCTCGCCTGGGAACGTTTAGCCCTTCGTGCCGGATCGCATAAACCGGCAGGAGATGTTTGACGTTCTTCAGGTCGAAGTAACCTAGCGAGGCAGTCGAGAAGTCGCGTTGGTTCTTCAGCTCGTCCTGGGCCTTCTCCGAAACCAAGACGCTAACAGCAGTGCCTAATCCCATGACTCGGGACGCGACGTTCACGCTATCGACGTAGATCCCTTGGTCATCAAACGCGATCTCGCCCTGATGGACGCCGATGCGAAGCGGCACGTCTTCGCGGAGGGCTCGTTGGATCTCGACGGCAGCGGATACCGCCCTCACGGCACTTGGGAACGTGCTAAGACTCCCGTCGCCCAGGTACTGGACGAGTTCTCCCCCGTGCGCATCGATCGCAGCTTCCAGCGCCTCACGGTGACGGAGCCGAACGATCCTGGCAGCTTCTTCGTCATCCTGCATTAGGGCCGTGTACCCAACCACATCCGTGAACATCACGGCTGCGAGTCGGCGGCTGCGTTCCTCGGTCATGCTCGCAGGATGTGTGCGCGAGGAGGAGGGGGCAAGCACATGTTTGAGCATGCTATCTTTGAAATGTGTCACTGTGAATCTCCTTGGTTCGAGTTCTTAGCACGGATTTGTCAATACTCCGTATTGATCGTTCCAAAGGGAACGATTTCATGCATGCATGTACTGAGGTCTTTCTAGATAGAGAACTGGATCTTCAACACCAGCCGATTGGAACCCTCTTAGCCTCAGCGCACAACTATCACAGACGCCGCACGCAACATCTTCCCGCTGGTAACAGGACCATGTGAGGTGAAGTGGAGCACCCAAGGCAAGCCCGCGCAATATTATCTCCGCTTTTGACAATTCGATGAGCGGGGTGACGATCGAGAGTTCTGTGGTTGGCTTTGTTCCACACTTTATGACTACATTGAATGCATCATAAAATTCCTTTCTGCAGTCGGGATAACCTGACGAATCTTCCTGAACCGCTCCCACAAAGATGGTGGAAGCACCCAATACCTCGCCCCAACTTACGGCAACCGAAAGCATGTTCGCATTTCGAAAGGGTACATACGAAGTGGGGACTTCTTTATTGGTCAAATCTGCGCGAGATATCGGGACGGCAATATCTGTAAGGCTTGATCCCCCAATCGCTGAGAGATGGCTGAATGGAACAACAAGCCGACGAATAGCTCGATAATGGTCGGCAATACTATTAAACGCTTGCAGCTCACGTGATTGTGTACGCTGGCCGTAGCTCAGGTGAAGGAACGCGAGTTCATACTCCTCATTTGCAATTGCAGCAGTAACACAACTATCAAGACCACCGCTCGCAAGGATCACAGCCCGTTTTTTTCCCATCACACACCCCGAGTCGCGGGCTCCCAGATGAATTTATGCATTTGGAGTTGAAACCTCACATTGATTTTGCTCTCGAGAATCCATTCCGCGAGTTCGACAGGAGGCAGCACATCGAATACGACAGACATGAGAATTGGACAGCGCCGGTCAATTTCATGCCTCCTTATCATTTCCACAGACCAATCGAAGTCGTCTCTATTACCTATAACAAATTTCACCTCATCTGATGATCTAAGGGCATTGACATTTGACCAGAGGTTTTTTTTCACCATCCCACTGCTTGGACATTTGAAATCAACAATTCGTTTCACCCGCGGATCCACTGCACCGATGTCGAGGCTTCCACCAGTTTCCAACAAAGTTTCATAGCCCCAGTTGCACAACACGTTCATGAGTTCGTGAACACCTTCTTGCATAAGAGGCTCACCACCGGTGACCTCCACCAATTTGCAGCCAAAAGATCCCACCCTTTGCAGAATCTCATCAATGCTCATCTCGACACCGTCATAGAACGCATACTCCGTGTCGCAATATGTACATCGCAAGTTGCAATACGTGAGTCGCACGAATACACAAGGCCGGCCCATGTGGCTTGACTCGCCTTGAATACTATGAAAAATCTCGTTGACGACTAATCCTGGCATGGCTTACAGGAGGCGCAAAACACAACAAAAAAATGTACGAAGAAGGGTAGGGAAAATCAAGAAATGGAGAGGACCGGGGGCAGACTCAGGACTCTAACACGGTCATTACGAAGGAAGGTCAGTTATCGTGTCTGATCATTTTTCTGGCGGAAGAGACAATTGCGAATAAACGATGTGACAACATCGACATCAAATGGCTTCAAAATGAAATCATCAACTCCCAATCGTTTGCCGGCGATCAAAGTATCGCGGTCAATTCTCGTCGCGAGGAACAAAAACGGGATGACCTGCGTACTCGTATTCGTCCTTACCCACAAGAACAAATCGAATCCAGCCGGGCCATCTGCAAAATTCACTTCCGAAATAACCAGGTCGGGCTTGATCTTCGTGATGGTGTCAACTGCCTCCTTATAACTTGATGCGGCGATTGCTTCAAGGCCATATTTGCGCAGGCTTTCTGTGAGCGAGATGAGAATCCGTTCGTCCTGATCGATAATCATGACCAGTCTTCTTCTCTGCCTGCCCGAGTCTTTGCTAGAATCACACGGTTGATAATCGCGGGAAAGCTCAAGAAGTGACGTGAGGCAATACTGGACCCGTTTTTTCAGAGATTTGCCGGCGCTGTTTTCAGGATCGAGGCTAAAGACGGTTTCCAGGGTTTTTAGAGCGGCATTATAACGAGCCATTTGTGCAAAGTCCTCAGCCCGGTGCAAATAGTGCTCAACCTTGGCGCGGTGAAACCTTCCACTCAGGGCAAGCGCGTTTGTCGATGCATCAAGTGTATCCAAAGTTGACCTCCGAAGATAATCAGCAGACTGGGGAGGAGGCGAGTTGCATAGAGATGATAGCTGAATCGAACAAAAG
>JAPUKJ010000177.1 GCA_027295705.1 Ignavibacteria bacterium
AGAGGATTGAAAATATAAGAACTGACAAGATAAGAATCAGAAGGGGTAAGTTGACCGCGGGAGCGTACTTTTTCAAAGTCGTGCATGGGAATGAAATATTAGAAACTGGAAAGATCATAACAAGATAGTTCAGTTTAATATCCTGTTATTTCTACCGATTGTCGATGTGCCAGCGGTGCCAGGCTCACTGGTGGTGATCAGCGAAGGGTTTGACTCTTGGAGTCATTTTGTGCATTATTGAGCGTCAAGTTTAGTCCTGCGTTCAAACTTCTAATATTTCCTAGCCGATCTAACATCTTGTCTTCATTTCGTTATCCATTCATTTTCTGTGTGCTAGCGTATGCGTAAACTCGGCATATTGATCACCGGTGCAAATGGTGAAATGGGGCACGGCTTGATCTCTCGATTGGCTGAAGAAGGATCACGCGATATTATCGGTCTTGATGTAAGGCCAATCGATGAGCCATTGAAAGCGAAATGCGCTGCAGCACTCGACGGGGATATTCTTGAACACCGGCTGCTCGAGCGTGTTCAGAGTGAATATGAGATTCACACTGTGTACCATCTCGCGGCACTTCTGTCAACCAGAGCTGAATTTACCCCGGAGGCAGCGCACCGCGTGAATGTCGAAGGTACGATGAATTTGCTCAAACTTGCTACAGAGCAGTCGCGGTTGCACGGCGCGCCAGTAAAGTTTCTATACCCAAGCTCCATTGCGGTTTATGGCCTTCCGAACAGCACAGTCAGAAAACAAATAGGGAAGGTGAAAGAGACTGACTGGACATTCCCGATAACAATGTACGGATGCAACAAATTGTATTGCGAGCATCTCGGCAGATACTACGCAAGTCACTACCGTCAGCTGGCCGCAGATAGGTCATCTGGAGGCGTTGACTTCAGGGCGATCCGTTTTCCCGGACTAATAAGTGCGGTCACGATGCCCAGTGGAGGAACAAGCGACTTCGCGCCGGAGATGCTTCATGCAGCCGCTCAGGGGAAAAGCTACTCATGTTTTGTCCGTGAGGATGTGCGTATTCCATGGATGGCAATGCCGGATGCCATACAGGCATTCCTTCGACTGGAACAGGCCTCCAAGGAAAGTCTTACTCAGTCGGTATACAACATCACAAGCTTTAATCCAACTGCTGGCGAGATTCGTGAAATTGTCGTTCGGGAGTTCAAGAACGCTGATATTAAGTTTTTGCCAGATGACAAACGTCAAGCCATCGTCGACTCCTGGCCTGAGGATGTTGATGACTCGGCTGCCCGCAATGACTGGGGGTTTTCACCGGCATACGACCAAACGCGGGCTTTCGCCGATTACTTTATTCCTTGTATCAAGCGAAAGTACAGTTCTCGATAAACCCTCCCGTGTAGACATCCACGCCATTATCAAATCATTATGAATTTCAGCTCCCGTCTTGTTGTCACGTTGACACTGGGTTGCATCTGCGTATCCGTTTGCTTGTCTCAATCAAATCATGTTGAAACGCGCTCGTGGGAGGATGTTGCTGCAAAGATTCTTGAGATAGGCTTAAGGGAGGGAGAAGCATACGCGATGCTTGAAGAGCTAACTACGAAAGCCGGCCATCGACTGAGCGGTTCTGCGGGAGCAGCCGCTGCAGTTGAGCTCACTCGGCAGATGATGTCGGCGAGGGACTTCGATAATATCCACCTTGAGCCAATCATGGTTCCTCATTGGATACGTGGCCCAGTTGAAGAGGCTACAATTATTAATTCACAAAGCATGGGAAGTGTGCCTCTCAGCATTTGCGCGCTCGGTAGAAGCATCGCGACTCCGACGGACGGGATTGTGGCTGAGGTTGTTGAGGTCAAGTCCTTTGAGGAGTTGCGCGCTATGGACGATGAGGCTGAGGGAAAGATTGTATTCTTCAATCGGGCGTTCGACCCAACGGAGCTGAACACCTTCGCAGCCTATGGTGGTGCGGTGGATCAGAGAAGTCGAGGAGCTATCGAGGCGGCGAAGGTTGGCGGAGTGGCAGCACTCGTTCGCTCAATGACACTTGCAGTCGACGATGTTCCTCATACCGGGGCGATGAGGTATGAGGAGGGTGTGAAAAAGATTCCTGCTGCGGCAGTAAGCGCTATGGGAGCAGACCTGCTAAGTGACCTGATCAGACAAGGGGAGAGCGTTACAGTCCGGATGAAGCTCACATGCCAGACCCTACCGGATGTTCCTTCCGCAAACGTAGTCGGCGAGATCACCGGCTCGGAGAAACCACACGAAATCATTGTCGTCGGTGGTCATCTCGATAGCTGGGACAAGGGTGCGGGCGCGCACGATGACGGAGCTGGCTGTGTTCAAGCCATTGAAGTCCTGAACCTCATCAAGAAAGCAGGGCTCACACCTAAGCGAACGATTCGCGCGGTGATGTTCATGAACGAAGAGAATGGTACGCGTGGAGCCAAAGCATACCCTATTGCTCCACAGCGAGAAGGTGAGATGCATATCGCCGCAGTGGAATCGGACCGCGGAGGTTTTGCGCCGCGCGGATTTACAGTGCAAGCAGACTCGATCGTGCTTGAAAAAGTTCAGCGCTGGAAGCACATCTTTGAGAAGATCGACGCCGGCCGGATCATCGCAGGCTACGGCGGCGTCGACATCTCTCCGCTTGTCAAGGATGGAGTTCCCGGTTTCGGACTCCTTCCTGAAAACCACCGCTACTTCGATTACCACCACTCCGACCATGACACCATCGACAAGGTCCACCCACGTGAACTTGAGATGGGGGCTATCGTCGAGGCTATCTTGTGCTACCTTATTTCTGAAGAAGGCCTGTAGTCCATATTCAAAAGATGAGCTACACATCACTTTCTTACCAATGCACGATCAACTCTCTTTCGAAGTTCTGCCAATCGGACCACCGGTTCGTTGCTGAAGACTAATCGTACGAACCGATCGCTATTCTTTTCTCCCCAATCCCTCATGGGGGTCGCAGCGACCTTGCCACGTTCGAGTAGCAGACGTGAAGCAGTAAATGAATCGTATCCCATCATTCGAACATCAAACAGTAGCGACCATCCACCACTAGGGGGGATCAGCGGAAGCCCTCTAAGTTGGTCGATCACCATGTCACGTCGCCGCTGCCATTCACTCACACATGTCGCGAGGTCTTCTGGAGGCGATTCCAGCGCGGCACGTGCAGCTGATTGGGAAATCCCCGTCGGGGTAACCACGTTATAGATGTGGACACGAGCAATGTCGCTCATTATTGCCGCCGGCCCAACCACCCAACCGATTCGCCAGCCGATCATGCGGTATTCTTTCGACACTGAACCGATTGTAATTGTTCGCTCTGCCATCCCGGGGATTGAAGCAGGATGAATGTAAGGACGGCCATCGAACAAGATGCGTTCCATTGCAGCATTGTAGAGCAGCCACGCAGAATGTTCCTGACAGATGGCAGCAATTGCATTCCACTCGTTTTTGTTCAGTACAGCGCCTGAAGGCATCGAAGGGTTCATTACGAAAACAACGCGGGTTCGACTGCTTACCAGAGAGCACAGTGCTTCGAGATCAAGCCGCCATTCATTATTGCTGACCAGAAAGGGTACCAGCTTTGGAATTGCACCGGCGAGACGCACACGGTAAATCATCCCGGCGTAGGTTGGATCGGTGAGAATAACTTCATCGCCTGGGTCAGTCGTGGCAAGGAGAGCATCAAGCATACCTTCAGTTCCGCCGCACGTGATCAATACCTGATTTTCACGATCATACTGAATGCCGCATTGCTTATAGAGATGTTGTGCAACTGCCGATCGCAACTCCACCGTTCCTGTGAAAGGTAGATAACTATTGGTATCATCGCGACCAATTGCTGCATGCGTAGCGGCTAGCGCGGCTGTCGGGGCTGGGAGGTCAGTGTCTAGATTCTCCAGCCGCAAGACTTCTGGGTCATCTCCGGCCGCAGCCGCAACACGATCGATTGACAAGCCGGGGAGGCCTTTGAGCCGTTGAACTGACATTTGGCTATAGCTATATCGAGTTGGGACAATCTTTTGAGGACGCCGCCCGCTCAAGTGGGTCCCCTCAACCGGACTGAAAATAGGAATGTTGCTCTAGACCTGCAATATCTTTTTCAAAGTACTCCGATTCCTGAAAATTCATGATTTGTCTAAAAGACCTTCTTCAATCTTCGCCCTGAATGGACTCTCCCAATCCCACTTTTTCCGGGGTGATCTTGACTCTAATTGACGGGTTTGGTAAGTTTGAACGTCCTTCTTTAGCTTTTCATACGCTCTATAACTTACGTTCTTTTACTGTCGGTTCTGAAACAGCAATGTCACTTGCCGTGACAGGTCAGGGTTTGATTTCTAGGCCAAGCGAGAGATTCCCGCGGCCAACATTCCTTTGTATCAAACTCCCAATTAACCAACTTCGTAACCGCATTTTGTTTAACTGCGGTTCGATTCACAATCCATCAATACATTAACCACATAAAGGAGGAATGACTATAGAAAAAAACCATATACAAGATTTGTGACTGTGTCCATGGTTGGGTATGATTTTCAAACTTAACCGTTGGGCATAGGGGGAGGTTGTCCCTAGCGGGGGGTTCGTTCCATTTGTCCAATCAGTGAATGTGGGTTCGGCAGATCGAACCTTATTGATTGGAAGCTCTTTCAAAATTCGTCACAGGAGAAAGGCTTAAATCATGAAAATTCTACTCTGTTTTTGTTGTCTGCTGCTGATGTTATTCTGTTTGCCGCCGGTGGACGTCAATGCACAAGAGTTAAAAATCTCCGGCACGCTTACCTCAGAGAGGACGGGCGAAGTTCTGCCAGGTGCAAACATTGCTGTTTTGGGAACTAGTTTGGGAACGACTTCTGACTTTCAAGGCAAATTCAGTCTGCAATTAACCGGGATGACGCAAGCAACTTTAGTCGTCAGCTTTGTTGGCTATAAGACTATCGAAGTCCCAGTGACCTCAAGTACCGATGATTTGAGCGTAACGTTAGAAGAGGATATCCTAAAATTGTCTGAAGTCGTCACCACCGGTTTTGCTTCCTCTGTAAAAAGAGCAAACCTAGCCAATACGGTCGCGACTATCTCGGCAGACGAGTTAGTCCGCGCGCCGGCCCAAACACTAGGCCAAGCCTTGGCTGGCAAGTTTGCAGGAATTAATGTTAGTCAAAACACCGGTGCTCCGGGAGGGGGTATCAGTATAACTCTTCGTGGACTTTCGACAATTGAGGGCGCTACACAACCCTTGTATGTTGTTGATGGCGTTATTGTGAATAACGCAGCAACTCAGTCTGGCATTGATCTGATCACGAAGGCAGCCACTGCCGGTAGTGCCACCCCTCAAGGTCAGCCAGTGAACCGAATTGCTGACCTTAATCCAAACGAAATCCAGAACATCGAAGTCCTTAAGGGCGCCAGCGCGGCTGCGCTCTATGGTTCTAAAGCCACAAACGGTGTAGTTCTCATCACGACCAAACAAGGCGTTCCAGGCATTACCAGAATTAACGTCAACCACCAAATAGGTTTTTCAAGTCTTCTGAGAGATGTCGGCTTTCGTACGTTCGATTCGTATTTGAAGGCTGTCAACCAATATGGGGCAGATGGAGCAGCACAGGGACTCAATAGTACGGGATCGGCTGCATATAATACGTTGAAGTCACAAATTGGTAGTGATAGCATCAACAATTTGTCTTCATCAGCCTTGAACGCGTTATTCGGTGGGAATTGGGCTGGAAGGAATATCGATTATGAAGACGTGATATACGGTGAAAATGGACTAATAAATGAATCAAATGTTAGTATCACAGGAGGTACAGAGAGAACCCAGTTCTATGCCTCTGGGCTTTTCAGAAGTGAAAATGGCATTGTTAAGGAAACAGGCTATGAAAAATATGCCGGTAGACTCAATGTGACACACGCGCTTAGTGACAGAGTGAAAGTAAGCATCCGTGCTAATCATATTCGCTCTGAGTCCGATCGTTCAATAACAGGCAATGACAACACAAACACGACCTTGGGTTTCTCTCTTGCCAACACACCAAGTTTTTTTGACCTAAGGCCGGTAAACGGAAACTATCCAGACAACGTTTTTACCCTTTCAAACCCTATTCATACGAGAGATGTTCTTGTAAACAAGGAAGTTGTGCGTCGTACAATTGGTTCATTACAGCTTACATGGAATATCTTTCAAACTGAAACGAATAAGCTGGATTTCATCGGTCAAGGCGGTGTTGATTTCTATTCTCAAGAAAATACAGTGTTCTCCCCTCCAGAGTTGCAGTTTGAGAAGAGTGTTAGCGAACCGGGTGCATCTCTTCTCGGTGAGACGGAAAGCACGAACGCAAACATGTATTTGAACCTTGTCCATGGCTATGCAACGCGTTCCAATATTAGCTTCAAAACTTCCGCTGGAATACAAATTGAGAACCAGGATTTGAATAGTGTGTTGAACGAGGCCAGGGGTATAGTTCCCACCCAAACCAATATCGATCAAGCTTCCAGCATAAACGCCTTTCAAACCGTCATCAAGCAGCGAGAGCTAGGTTTCTATGGGCAGGAAGAAGTTAATATACAAGACAAGATATTTCTGACGGCAGGCGTGCGCGCTGACGCCAGTAGCGTGAATGGCGATCCGGACAAATTCTTTTTCTTTCCTAAGTTTTCTGGATCAATTCGTTTATCTCGATATGATTTTTGGGAAGGTCCCTCTTCCTTTGCGCCCGAGTTTAAACTCAGGGCTGCTTACGGTGAAACAGGGAACCTACCTCCTCCAACTGGAAAGTTCACATCATTGGTGCCAAGCAACATAGGCGGACTTGGAGGTTTACTGCCCGATACAAGGCGAGGAACATCTGGTATTAAGCCTGAGAGGGCGAAGGAACTCGAATTTGGATTTGATGCCACGTTATTCCGCGGAGATGCAAGTTTGGAGTTTACTTATTTTA
>JAPUKJ010000178.1 GCA_027295705.1 Ignavibacteria bacterium
AGTGGGGAAGACACTTTACAAGCTCTCGTGAATACCGGCCGCATCGCCTCAAGAACTGTTTTGTCAGTGAGTGGTGAACAAGTGGGGATTATCGGTGCAACAACCCCGGATCTACCTCTTATCTCAAGCCCGAGAAATGTAATTGTTGACCCTGATGTTGCTGGTATCGTACAGATGGAAATCGATGCCCTTGAGGCCAGTGGCGTCAACAAGATCATCCTTATCAGCCACCTGCAGAGCATCACTGAAGAGCTTAATTTAGCCACTCAACTTAGCGGCGTTGACATCATCATAGCTGGTGGCGGTGCTGAATTGCTTGCCAATCCTGGCAACCTGTTAACACCTGGCGATTCTAGTCAGATATTTGGGCCCTACCCCTTGATTGCTACGGATGCCGATTCTAACGATGTGCCTGTTGTCGTCACAAATGGAGACTATCGATACGTCGGAAGACTGAGTGTTGAATTTGATGCAAACGGGGACATTGTATCTATTGACACCAACAGTGGGCCCGTCCGAGTCGCCGGTGGCACCAATCCTGACTCCGTTACACCCAATCCTGACGTTCAGACCATGGTCGTCGATCCAGTTGAGCAAGCGATCGCTGCTCTCGCAGCAAATGTAGTTGGAACCTCACAGGTTGTATTGGATGGTTTAAGGACTTCCGTACGCACTGAAGAGACCAACCTCGGCAACCTGATTGCTGATGCCTTGTTATGGCAAGGTCAAGAGCTCGCAGGCGTTTTTGGTGTTGACACACCCAAGGTCGCCCTGCAAAATGGAGGTGGTATTCGAAACAACAGTGAGATTCCGGCTGGTGATATTACGGAACTGACAACGTTTGATATCTTACCATTCACCAATTTTGTCACCATTATTCCTGCCATCCCACCTGCTCAGTTTAAGGAAATTTTGGAGAATGCTGTTTCCCGGGTCAAAACTGTTAGAGGTCGTTTTGCTCAGATTGGAGGATTTGTGATGACGTGGGATCCGAGCGGTACAGCTCAAGTATTGGATGCAAATGGCAACCCAACGACTGCCGGAACCCGCATTGTGCTGGTCACGCTAGATGATGGGACGCCGATTGTAGTAAATGGAACGGTTGTGGCCGGTGCTCCCGATCTTCATATTTCCACAATCGATTTCTTGGCGAGAGGTGGCGATCAGTATCCCTATCGTGGTGCGGCCTTCACTTCCGTTGGCGTAACGTACCAGCAGGCCCTCGCCAATTATATCACTCAGTTGCCAAATAGCCTGATTGCTGCCGCAGATTATCCTGAAGGCGGAGAAGGTAGAATTACTGAGTTCCCCCACCCCTTCGTGTTGCTGGCCGAGGATCTAGTGTTCGTTGATGAGCTGGACGCCTCCGAAGGGGACATTCATTCCAATAACAAGGTCCTGTTCGGAAGAGCACACGCCGGCGATCCCAGCACCCATACGGGAAATCTAAGTGCAGTGAATGACGTCGAAATCCGTAAGAACAACACCATCATTGGTGATGTGACTGCCGGTGGTACTGTGATCCTTAAAGGTAATGCGACCGTCACTGGCACCGTCACTGAAAATACGATGGTTGACGCTGTTCCGCTTCCCACTCTCTCCTTTACTGCCGGCGGTGACGATATAAGAGTTACCAGTGGTGAATCCCTCACCCTGGCACCAGGTTCCTATGGAAATGTATTTGTGCGCAAGGGCGTCTTGTCTGTAAGTTCCGGGGAGTATTTCATGGTTACACTTAAGCAAGGGAAAAGAGCCAGGCTTGACGTTGACGTTACCAATGGACCGGTGACGATCAATGTAGTAGATGAGCTTAAATTTGGAAAATCCATGCAAGTGACAATCAAACCCTCCGGCGAATCGGGAACGACACAGCTACGGTTCAACCTATTAGGGAGCAACAGGGTGCCTCTACCTAAACGTGCGCGGGTGCTAGGAACGATCATTGCACCGAACGCGAAGGTACGTGTGAGGCAACACGTGGCTTTCAAGGGAGCCATCTGCGCAAAAAACATCACGGTGGACGACGATGCCACTGTCCTGCATCATAGTTCTACGATGCCACTACCCACGGCTCCCCTTCTGTTGGCCAACTTGGGAGATAACATGCAAAGTACGAACTTGCCGACGGTCTATGAGTTGAGTCAGAACTACCCGAACCCGTTCAACCCAACTACGGTGATCGAGTATGCACTGCCCGAGGAAAGCCACGTGAAGCTGGAAGTGTACAGCATACTCGGACAGCGCGTGGCAACGCTAGTCGATGAGACAAGGTCGGCAGGATACTACGCGGAGCGGTTCGATGCAATCGGGCTCGCGAGTGGTCTGTATATCTACCGAATGCAAGCTGGAAATGTCGTTGAGACAAGGAAGCTAATGTTGCTCAAATAGTATCATGCTAAGCATGGCCCAACACCTGTTGGCCCTTTTTCTTGTTCCAGAACCAATCATTTTTAAAAGTTTTCTTGTCTGCGGGTAGCTCAGCTTTATCCGTTGCCCCGGCAGAAACAAATCAGCTGGCTGTCCTCGGCCCCAGTAATTTTTGAAACATAAAGTGTTCTCCAACGTATTATCCCTTGACCGATGAACTCCCACATTTTCATGATGGAGTTTTGGCTATGCCAGATCCGAACGAAGTGAAACGACTATATAAGTCTCGTACCGACCGCATGATCGACGGGGTGTGCGGCGGCGTAGCCGAGTATTTCGGTCTCGACTCGACGCTTGTACGGATTGCCTGGGTCATATTAATCTGCTTTGGAGGGATAGGGGCTTTGCTCTATGTCGTTGCGATGATATTGATGCCGGCTAATCCTTCAATGCAAACTGCATCTCCGCTGGAGGGACAATCATCTACTTCAAATCAAAGGTTTTGGGGCATCCTGCTTGTTGTCGTTGGCGTCATTTTCTTGATGAGCAATCTAGGAGTTTCAATCTGGTTTCCTTGGTGGGGTCTTTCCTGGAGCGTTCTCCTGCCTATCGTGCTCATATTGGCTGGGGTTGCGTTTCTCTTCGGCGGGCGGAGATACGTGAGTAGTTCTACTCCGTCGCCCGAGACAGGCTCCACAGAGGTTAGTGAAACAACGAGTGGGGAACAGGAGCCTTCACGGCCTGTTCATCGTCTGTATCGTTCACGGTTGGAGAGAAAGCTGTTTGGTGTGTGTGGTGGGCTCGCTGATTACTTCAACATCGATCCGACGATTGTACGTTTGATTTTTGTGGTTTCTGCCTGCGCCTCGTTTGGCCTGACTCTATTGATTTACATTATTATGGCCATCGTTGTACCTGAGGAGTCTCTCGTTTCCCAAGCTTCGTAATTCCTCATTGCACTCCTAGCACTGACTTTTTTGCTCCAGCTCTTCAGTGGGCTTCGAGCCAGTTCCTGCCTGTTCCGATCTCTACTTCGATAGGCACGTCTAGCTCCAGTGCTCCTTGCA
>JAPUKJ010000179.1 GCA_027295705.1 Ignavibacteria bacterium
GGCAAAACGAATTGTTACGTCTTCTAAATTTTTGACTGTTTTTTCCATGATGAATACAGAATTAAGTCAAGTGTGAATATTCCGCGGAGCAACATGCCTGCATGTAAATGATTTGCAAAACCTAGATAGGTTTCACATCCACCTTTAAAAATAGGCCGTTTGGCACCAAAAGTCAAGTAAGCGATTGCAAGGGAAGACAACCGCCAAAAAAAATCCCGCTATGGCGGGATCTAGCAGATCACTCTCTTACAACCCAAACTTTGATCTTACCTACAACGCTGGGATGGAGTTTGATAGCAACGTCATAGATACCGAGTACTTTTATGGGCTCCTCCAGGTCAATCGAGCGCTTGTCGATGTTGAAACCTTTTTCCTTCAGAGAATCAGAGATCATCTGCGAAGTGACTGATCCGAAGAGTTTCTCATCCTCACCAACCTTCATTTGGATTGTGATCGAGGCTTTCTCGAGTTCAGCGACGAGCTTCGTGCTTGTCTTCAACTCTTTGGATAGGCGGCGCTCGGCTTGCTTCTTTTCTTCAGCAAGGGCTCTCATGTTCCCCTCATTTGCATGATAAGCGAAGCCTTGTGGGATGAGGAAGTTTCGAGCAAAGCCGTCCTTCACCTCCACAACGCTTCCAATCTGCCCGAGTTTTTCGTGATCCTTACGCAAAATAACTTTCATGACTCTTCTCTTAGTGGTTCTTATCGAATCGTATCCGAGACAAATGGTAACAATGCTAGGTGACGTGCTCGCTTGATCGCTAGAACAAGTTGCCGTTGGTGTTTCGAGCATGTTCCCGTAATCCGCTTCGGGATAATCTTTCCTTGCTCGGACACAAGGCGTTGAAGTCTCTTCTCGTCTTTGTAGTCGATGTATACTTCTTTTGCATCGCAAAATCGGCACGTGCGTTTCTTACGCAGGACCCTGCTCTCTCTTTCGCGTCGTGTTCTTCTTGTATTTTTCACAGTGACAGTTCTCCTTTTCGAACCTATGGGGTTAGCCAAATCGCTGACAGCTTCTAGGCGAGCTAGGGCTCCTCACTCTTGCCCTTCTCGTTGAACAACGGTTCGCGCGTAGGAACGGGTTGCGGGGACTCCGCGGGGGGTGGAACTGCGGGTGCAGTGGCCTTGGCCGCGAGCGCTTTTGCATCGAGGCGAATCGTTAGATGGCGCAAAATCATCTCATCGAGGTGATACGAACGTTCAAGCTGCTCGAGGATTGTTCCAGCGCCTTCAAACTCAATAAGCACATAGAAGCCATTGGTCTTCTTGCTAATGGAGTACGCCAGCCGCTTCCGACCCCACTTGTTGACGGCGGCTATTACACCGCCGTTCTTGGAAATGATGTTTTGTACTCGTGCGATGACGGCATCGACCTGCGCGTCATCGAGCGAAGCATTTATGATGAATGTTGTCTCGTAGGTTTTTCCTGCGGTGTTCATGATGTTTCTCCCTGTGGACTCTAACGATATGTGAGCGACCCTCCAATAATCACCAGTCAGGTGAACTGGAAGGTAGGGTGTAGCCTTGCGATCGCATCACTCTGGATTGAACTCCTTTCCGCGCATGATCACAAAGACTACCTGTTAAACTTATTCATTGTTGGGGCAATCCCCAAAGTAGCGAACTCAGTAGCTGCATCTGCAGCTCTTTCCACCATTTCATTCACGGCCTCTTTCTCTCCTTCGTCAAAAGGTGAGAGAACGAAATCGACCACTCTATTTTTCGGGGGCATCATCTCTTGCCTGATTCCACAACGGATTCTGGGGAACGCGTTTGTGTTGAGGTGGTATATAATGGAACGAAGTCCGTTGTGTCCACCGTCGCTCCCCTTGGGTCTGATCCGAATCGTACTAAGAGGCAAAGCGAGATCGTCGAAGACCACCGCTAATCTATCCGGAGAACTTTCGTAGTTTAACAGGACGTCTCCAACAGCAGTGCCGCTATTGTTCATATACGTCATTGGCTTTACTAACAAGATTCCTCTGCCGCTAACTTGTCCCGATGCAAAGAGATATTCCCCTTTTCCTGGCCTGAGACTCTTCCCAAGCCTATTGCAGAGTACATCGATAACATGAAATCCCACGTTGTGTCTTGTAGTTTCATACTCGAAACCGGGGTTGCCCAGGCCCACAAGAATGTTGTAATCCACGTGTTTCCATCTGGAATTATTTCTTATTCTCCGCTTCGTCCTTAGGAGCAGCCTTCTTGGCAGCAGGTTTCGATTCAGCTCCTTCCTCTTCTTCCTTCTTACCCTTGCCGACTACTTCTGGTTCGGCCATCTCCTCTTCTGCAGCTACTACCGGTTCAGGTTCTTTGATTACCGTGGGAGGCACAACACTGACGACAGGACTGTCCGGATTCTCCAACACAGTCACGTTCGGTACCGTCAACTCGTTGACGTGTACGGACTGGTTAATCTCAAGGCTACCAACTTCTACCTCGATCTTATCTGGAATGTCTTTGGGTAAACAGGAGACTCTCAATCTGTGGATAATGTGTTGTATCATACCTCCCTCGCGCACACCCTTCGGGGTTCCACCAGTCAGAACAATGGGGACGTCTATGGTTAGTTTTTCATTTTCCCGAAGCCCCTGCAGGTCAAAGTGGATTGGCCTGTCAGATACGGGATCGAACTGAACATCTCGAAGGATGCATTTCTTTAGACTCCCGTCCTTCAAGCGGAGATTTATGATGTGGGTTTCCGACGTGTGGATCAGTGGATCAAGGCTGATCTTGGGAACCTGAATACTCAGGCTTTGTTCGCCGTGTGCGTAGAACACACCTGGTATTTGTCCTTGTTGGCGCGCGTATTTGGCACGTTTACCTTTGGCCTCGCGTGGTTCCGCATTGAGCACTACTTCTGACATGGCAAATTCTCTCCCTGGATTACTTTATCCTTTATCAACATCGAATAGCGAGCTGATCGACATGTGCTTAAATGTTCGCTTCAATGCTTCGGCGAAAATATGAGCCACTGATTCAACCTGGATTTTTGAGCACTGACCGTTGAATGGCAGCGAGTCCGTCACGACGATCTTGGAAAGACCGGAGTTCTTGAGCCGGTCTATGGCATTCCCAGAAAGCAACGCGTGAGTGCACGCAGCGTACACTTCTTTTGCCCCGGCATCGACCAGGGCTGTGACCGCATTGCACATCGTTCCCGCCGTGTCAACTAGATCGTCTACAATAAGAATGTTCTTACCTTTAACGTCGCCGATGATGTTCAACACCTCGGCTTCGTTTGGCCGAGGTCTGCGCTTATCTATGAGCGCTAGATCCGCATTGAGTCGTTTCGCATAAGCCCTTGCCATCTTGAGCCCACCAACATCAGGGGAGGCAACAACGAGGTTCGGGATCTTACGCTTCTTAAAGTACTTCAGCAGGATCGCGGATGAATAGAGATGATCTACCGGTACATCGAAGAAGCCTTGGATCTGTGGAGCGTGCAAATCCATGGTTATCACCCGGTCCACGCCCGCGCTCGTGATGAGATTTGCAATGAGCTTCGCCGTGATCGAAACCCTCGGCTGATCCTTCCTATCCTGCCGGGCATAGCCAAAATAGGGGATCACAGCTGCAATCTTTCTGGCAGAGGCTCGCCTGGCTGCATCAATCATGATCAGCAGCTCCATCAAGTTCTCGGCCGGAGGATTCGTTGACTCAACTATGAAAACATCACTCCCCCGAATGTTGTCACTGTACTTTACCCAAATCTCGCCATCGCTGAATGTCTTGATCTCACATTTTCCTAGGGGTGTCCCAATATCTTCGGCAATTCTCTCCGCAAGAGCACGATTTGAACGTCCGGAAAATATCTGAAGTGTACTCATCCAGTCAAATCAAGTTTCTTGGACTGTCACAAGTCATGGGAATTCTGCACCTAGAAGGGCTTTCCTAAGGCAAAAAAGCGATTTTTGAACACAAAAGATAACGAAAACAGCCCAACTATGCAAGCAAAAACACTGCCACCCATCTTCATAACATACTCCACGAAAAAGGAACACTAATCAAATACAAGTGCATCTCTTGCAGGACGACCCGAGATCCAGACTCTGCGTAGAAATCTTCTACACCATCTCTATTCCTAAGTCTGACTCCAGTTAGAACCGAAGGATCCAAGATACTTCTCATCTGACAGGTGAGTGGAGAGACAATGTAATCCCAATTGATGTATACGCAAATCGTATGACGCACGAGGTTGATTTTGAGAGAGCATTTGGGTAGTTTCTCTCAGCGTTTCTATCACTCAGTTATCTCACTTGTCACCCTGCCTGCAAGCTGGTCCAACTTCAATTGAATAGGGAGAAAACTATGAATTCAGTATCCAAGCTTTCTTTGACGAAGGTCCTGATACGATCACAACAGAGTGTCTCAGCGCAAATTGCCTGGATGGCTCTTTTCGCTGCGGCAACCGCACTTGGTGCGCGTATAGAAATCGCACATCAACCAGTGCCTTACACAATGCAGACGTTGGTCGTTCTCTTGGCCGGAGCGTTTCTCGGCCCGCGAAACGGAGCAATAAGTCAGTTGTTGTATCTATCTGCCGGTGTGCTTGGGGCACCCGTGTTTGCTGCAGGAGGTTTCGGGATTGCAAAGCTGTTTGGACCTACCGGTGGCTATTTGCTCGCATTCCCGGTCGCCGCCGCTCTTGTTGGATACCTCGTGCGGAAACGAAAAAGTCTGCTCTGGTCGTTTAGCTCGATGGCAATGGGTCTCCTTGTCATCTTTGCCTCTGGGACGGCTCAGTTATATGCGGTATACTTCCAGGATTGGGCAGAGGCATTTGGTGCCGGATTTCTGATGTTCTCCTGGTGGGATGCGATCAAATTATCGGCAGCGGCGATGACGTACCATGAAGTTGCCAAACGGTGGCCAATTGTCCCGAATGAGAGCGAGTAGGAACTCAAGTTTAATTCATAAAGATGGAAAAGCCGGGACCATGTGGTCTCGGCGTTTTCATTTTGTGAAAGATCCTGTTTGACGCTAGTCTTTCTCAGGCCACAAAGTGACTCGCTTGCTCCTGTTTATTTTGCTTCTTGTTTAAGGATTGATGAAGCCAATCGCTTCATGCTTGTGCCTATCTGGTCGCGCGCTTTTCTGAATTGCACCAGCCGCTCTTCGTTTGTTCCTACAAAGCCTGAGGGATCTTCAAACGGCATGTGCATCGTTGTATGCTGACCTGCTATAACCGGACAGTCTTCGCGAGCATTATCGCATACAGTAACGACGTAGTCGAGATCCTCACTCAGGAATTCATCGACAGACTTTGGACGGTGGGAGGAAATATCTACGCCTTTCTCATTCATGACTTGAATTGCGAGCGGTTGTACGGATAGTCCAGGACGCGTTCCAGCACTGTAAGCCTCAATCTTTCCTCCGCTATAGTGTCTCACCCAGCCCTCGGCCATCTGGCTGCGGCACGAGTTGCCTGTGCACACGATAAGGACCTTCTTCATAACGACAGTTCCATACACACCGCATGAGAGGGACAGGCCCCGGTGAATTCAACTGAGTTTGTAACTGGACCTGTGATGCTCTGCTGATCGATTACTTTGAATCCTCGCCGTCGAAAGTACTCCTCCGCGGTGTTCGTGAGGAGAAGGAGCCTTCGGATTCCCAGCCCTTTTGCATACTTGACGATCGTATCGTAGAGGAGCGTGCCAATTCCTTTGCCCTGTTCATTAGGTGATACAACGGTAGAGCGAAGCAGCGCTGTGCCGTCATAAACCTCGAGTCCGATGGCACCAATTACTGTATCTCCATTTTTTGCGACACGGTAATTGTTCAAGTGTTCAGCAACCGCGAGAGTTGGAAGAGACGCTTCTTCGAGCAGCTTCTCTATTTTGGGGAGATCATCTTCGCGTGCTTTTCTAATTTCGAGTCGACTCATTTTGTTGCCGCGAGTGTGATACTGACTAAGCCAAATGAGATATTTTTCTCAAGATGATAGGGTTTCTCGGCTACAACAACTAGATCCTTAAAGCCAGCCTCCCTTACGATTTGCAAGTATTCGTTTTTGTCAGCGGCGCCGGCGACACAGCCAGCCCACAAGTCCATGTCTTTCCTTGTTTCTTCGGGGATTGTACCTATGGATACAATATCGGAGACTGTGAACTTACCTCCTTCTTTCAGCACACGGTACATCTCTGCAAATGCCTTTCTCTTGTCGGGCACTAGATTGATGACACAGTTGCTGATGATGCGGTCAACATTATCGGATTCGATCGGCATATTCTCGATCTCACCTTTGAGGAACTCAGCGTTGGCAATACCGAGCTTATCCTTATTTCTGTTTGCTCGCTCCAGCATTTCATCTGTCATGTCAAGCCCGATCGCTTTCCCCGTAGGGCCAACCTTTTCAGCTGCGAGAAAAACGTCAATTCCAGCGCCTGATCCAAGGTCGAGTATCGTCATCCCCTCTTGCATGTCAGCATACGCAGTCGGCATCCCGCATCCTAAACCCAAATCCGCCGCTTCAACCATCTTTTCGTCAACATCTGTGTATCTGTCATTCATCATAACGGAAGGTACCTGCGAGTCGTCAGTCTCGGATCCACAATTCGGACCGCAGCACGACGTTTTCTCAACAGCGATCTTGCCATATGTTTCTTTCACGGCGTTCTTGACCTCTTCGTTCGTCATCATGATACCCTTCCTTATGTACTAGTTTAGTTTAAGAGTTAAGGGGATGCTATTTGGCCTCACGGCAGTGAAGGTAACGCAGCACCCCTTCTTTATGTTCTTGGATAGTCTTGCTACATCTCGTTTGGTGACAGCATTAGCCTCCAGGATAGCCTTGACGCAGTCCAGGAGTTGCCTGTGCTCTTCACTCTTCGGCTTTGCCATTGAGTACAACATCCATAATCCTTGGCGTCTATCGTCAACCAGCCGAGCCCGTTTAAGATAAGCAAGATGACGTGATACCTTGGTTTGCGAAAAACCCATTATGGCTTCTATGTCGCAGACGCATAATTCCCCAGATGCGAGAATTATGTTGAGAATTCGCAACCTGGATTCGTCGGCCAGGGCCTTGAAGACTTGTGCCAATTTCTGCATAAGCCAATCCGGTGTGGATAACTATATTTGCTTAAACGAATATACTGAAGGAAAGTTGCAAAGTCAAGTATTTGTACTGGAAGGCAGAATATTGTCCGGGATGGATAGAGTTGCCTCGGGAGGTTTATAGGGTAGGTTTCTTAGTATCGGGCTCTGCGATTCGTCAGCGGAATGTCAGTCCGCTCTATACCGCTATTTGTCGAAAGCTAGGAACGCCAGCCACCTGTGAAACAGTTCGGTGGTTGCCTTTACGTCGCCGAGGCAGTACTCTGCAATCCTCAGGAATCTCCCTTCGTTGAACAGGGTGCCGAGATCTAGTCCCGTTATTCCGCTGGCCTTAGGACTCTTGATTCCAAAGCCTTTGCAATAGAAATCCAGATTGAATTTCCTGAAAATGCCATAGAATGTGAGCTGTTCCATCAAGTCGCAGTGTTCGTTTGCACTGTAACGGTAGGGGAGCAGGTTGCGCGTCGGCTTGATGCCTAAAATAGCAGATCGAAGCATCAAAAAAGGGCAGTCGAAAGTGCGACCGTTAAATGTGATAAATTGAGAGTAGTGAGTCACTGTTTTCCAGAACTCCTGCAGCATTTCCGGCTCCGAGCAACTCACGAATTCGGTCATCCGGTCTTCCGAGAATGTGGGCTCCTGCTTCGGTGCCTGGTAGAAGATTTTCCCCTGGTTTGAGTCGGGGTTCAACATGCCGATGGCCAATGTCTGTGCTGTAAAGGGCGTAAGATTTAGCTTCTGAATAGCCTCGACTTTTTCCTCTTCCGTCTTTGCAAATTTCATCAAGTAAACATGCTGCTGATCGTCGAAGCTTTCCAAAGGGAATCCAAGTGTTTCGATGTCGAACACGACTCTATTCATTCTACATTCTCCTGATGTTCTTCTTCAAGCACTTCTTTCACAGTCTTCGTAATCATATCCCAAGTAAACCCACGACGGCTCAAAAAATTTACCAGCCGATTCCGAATTTTCAATGGATCCTTCCTCCGTTGGAGTGCGTTGGCTTTCTTGATGAATTTTCTTGCAGCCTCCAACGCAGCTATTTCCTGGCTTTCATTCTCCAAGCTTTCATCCAAAGCCTCGTCGACAAGTGATTTGTCCAGTCCAAGTAGAAGAAGCCTGCGTTTCAATAAGTACTTCCCTGAAGGGCGTATTGCAAACGTGTCGCGTATGTACGTCTGTGCGAACTCTTTGTCATTCAGAAGGCCGCTTTGCTCCAAGTCATAGACAGTCTTTGAAATCACGTCATCTCCAAATTCGTTCTCGCGCAGTTTATCGCGCACCTCGCGTACGGTTCGCAAACGGTAGGAGAGGAATCTTAACGCCGCTCTTTTCGCGTTGAGCAACTCTTCAGTCGCTTGAAGAGATGCTAGCTTGTCCGGATCGATCTCATCTCCGGTGCGGAGGCCAAGACGTAGTAGTGTCTCATCGCTTACGCCAGCGACGAACTCTCCATCGACGTAAATGTTTTTGCGGTTGGGACTTCTTTTTTGAGTTTCGATCCTGGTGACGCGCATGATGATCGAAGTGTGCCGTTGCGGCTATCGCTTCGCAATTGGTTTTTCCGCTAGCGAAGCAGGAGTACAGTGATACGCAGGAAACGCTACGAGCTTGCCTGGGTTACAGTTGCTTCTGGATCTTGATGAGAGGACTATCTCTTTTTGACCATCTCGGGCTTGGATAAGGAAACGGGTTGCCCTGTGGGCTTTGCTGGCGCCTCGTTTTTCTGCTCTTGGGTTGGATGTCCGTTTGTTGGAACCAGCCCGAGTTTTTTCCTGGTTTCAAACTCAATGGTCTTCGCGAGCTTGCTATTCTCCCGTAAGTATCTCTTTACGGCATCCCGACCCTGGCCAATGCGGTCCTGTTTGTATGAAAACCAGGATCCTGACTTGCCAATGATCTGTTGCTCAACTGCCGCGTCGATGATGTCACCCAGCTTGGAGATGCCTTCATCGTAGAGGATATCAAACTGTGCTTCGCGGAACGGAGGAGCGACCTTGTTCTTTACGACTTTGACGCGAGTGCGGTTGCCTACGATGTTCGTTCCATCTTTGATGGCCTCTATACGGCGAACATCCAGACGAATGGATGCATAGAATTTGAGCGCATTTCCGCCCGTGGTCGTTTCCGGATTTCCAAACATGACCCCGATCTTCATCCGGAGTTGGTTTGTGAATATGACGCTCGTCCTGGACTTGCTGATGGCAGAGGTAAGCTTGCGCAGTGCCTGCGACATGAGGCGTGCCTGCGCGCCCATGCTTGGATCACCCATCTCCCCCTCAATC
>JAPUKJ010000018.1 GCA_027295705.1 Ignavibacteria bacterium
GTTTGAAAACCTACCTGCTAATCGCCCGGCAAATGTGTTTGGGACTAACCTGTACAGTGCTTAACGTGCTGGGCAGCTAGAACAGATCTCGCAGATGCGAAGCCGCTTTCCGATGTGGCGATATGTTGCCATCCTAGACTCTCTAACGAGGCATCAGGACCTGAATGATGAGGTCTTCCGTGAGGACGAGGGTCCATACCCTCCAATCGATTACAACTGCAGAGATGCACGGCCCAACATTTGCACACTTTCCAGGTCGATGCTGATGGGATTTCAACCAGCACTAACGTCAAACTGCCTCCGACCGTCCGCCGTTTCGATGTCAAAGCTGACTCCGCTACCTACCTAAAGGAAACAAGCTGACATGCACTCACGCATCAGACGCAGCATCAAGGACACCCTCGGCGAATAGAGAGTTGTTCTGGTGACTGGTATCACCACGTCTGGAATGAAGATCAATTATCTTGGTGGTGCAAGAACACTGAAAGGCATTGGTTCACAACAAAGGATTTAGGGGAGATCCGGCGTGTGTGTACCGGTGCCTTTCGCATTTTAGTAACCCATCCCAATGTTGAACCGAATGGGCCAATCTGGCAGACAAAAACGCTGAAATTAATACGATCATTAGTTTCCTGATAGTGGCCTTTGCCATATTTTTCTGATCCGTAGTCTAAATAAAATGAAACGCAAAGAAGAAGCTCCACCGGCTGGGCCGACAACTAAAGACTGTCCGTACTGTCTCTCAACAATTTCGATTAAGGCAACCCGCTGCGCAAACTGTACTTCTGAACTGAAAGCAGCGTAATTTCTGGTGACAGAAACAGATACCTAGATAAATGTGTTTTAGGTCCGTTGGAACTATCTTTGTTGGGCCGTCTACAATTTGCAACTGATAGCGGGGTTGTGACCTCTCGGGATGCTCTTGGATACTTTCAATACACTTTTTGTCAAAGCTTAGCGTGAGTCCAACCCTGCCGCAGTTGAGCCGAAAAAATGCGGACTCTAGAATTCTGTCAACGTACGAATGTCACTGCAACGTTCCGCCGTAATCAGTACTCGCCTCTACTGATGCCACTGCCCACACTTCACGTTGCTAGAAAACATCTGACTCTTCTCTCGTCAGCAGGCCAGCCGATTACACCCGCTTGGTTCAATGATCTCGCGCATTCGGCCCAGTTCAAGGGAGCCATCCGATAAAGCTTCCTGGCAATAATATTTTGAGCAAGTCAATGAAAATCTATTGACTTTTTCGAATTAATGTTATAGGATTGTTGGGTTTTCTTGAACATCCAGTCTGTAACCCCGCCTCAAGATCACCCATAATTCAACTGCATCCACAACAACGACAGATCAAGTAAGGAGAAAACAATAAGTGAGACTACTTCTCATAAATCCAAAGTTCCCCGAAAGCTTCTGGAGTTTTAGATGGGCAATTGAGACCGTCATGCCAAATAAACGGAGCGGGAATCCGCCCTTGGGCCTGGCGACGCTGGCGGGTCTGTGTCCGGAGAACTGGGAAGTCGAGATCATCGATGAAAACATCGAGTCCATCCCGCTGCAACCCAGAGCGGATATCATCGGGGTTTGCGGCATGGGAGTTCAGTTCAAGCGACAAAATGAGCTCGTGACCTTTTACAGACAGAAGGGATACTTCGTCGTCGCCGGCGGGAGCTATGCTTCGCTCTGCCCCGAGAACTATGAATCCTTGGCGGACACGGTTGTAGCAGGTGAAGCTGAATACGTCTGGCCAGAGTTCTGTCGAGACTTTGAGGCTGGAGCGCCAAAGAGCCGGTACCTGGAAACAGACGAAGTGGACATCACCGATTCTCCGATTCCCCGCCTTGATCTCCTGAAACTGGACAAGTACCATGCAGTGAGTCTGCAATTCTCCCGAGGGTGTCCGTTCCGATGCGAGTTCTGTGACATCATAGTGATGTTCGGTCGCAAACCTCGCACGAAATCCATGGAACAAGTGGGGAGAGAACTGGATTTGCTGCGGAAGCTCAATGTCTACAATGTGTTCTTCGTCGACGACAACCTCATCGGCAACAAACAGGCCGCCAAAGAGTTGATGAGATTCCTCAAAAGCTACCAGATGAAATATGACTACTGGTTTCATTTCGGGACAGAGGTTTCTTTGAACCTGGCGCAGGACGACGAGCTTTTGCGGCTCTTTCGGGAAGCAAACTTCGAGTGGGTCTTCATCGGCATTGAATCCCCCGATGAGGAGAGCCTGAAGGAAACCAAGAAGTATCAAAACACCCGTCAGGACATGCTTGCTTCGGTGCGTACGATCTACTCACATGGCATTCAAATCGCGGCCGGCTTCATCATCGGATTCGACAACGACACGACCGCCATATTCGAGAAACAGTACCAGTTCATCACGAAATCAGGAATTCAGGCGGCAATGATCGGGCTGTTGATTGCCTTACCAAGAACACCTTTGTATGATCGCCTGAAGAAAGAGAATAGACTGATCCCTGAGGCGGACCATTCGGACAATTCCAAACTCAGTTCGAATGTTCTGCCCAAACAGATGAGCTACGACGAAATGATCAGCGGTTATCGTACGCTCTACAACCGGTTGTTGGAGCATCGCAACATGGCAGATCGAATCAAGAACAAAATCCGTCATCTCAGGCAACCGGCATACATGGGAGAGTATTCAAAGAGAGAACATGTGAAGATCCTCGGGAGATTCATCTTCCATGGCCTGCTCCAGGGTGGATTCTCGCGCATGTACCATTTCCTCCGATCGCTTCCGCTTTCGAGGCCGCGACTGATCCCTCTCGTAATCTCCGATTGGGTCATTGGGATCTCGATGCGGGATTACGTCGATCGTAATTTTGTTCAGGAGTTTGAAAAGGCAAATCATTTGACTCATGACTACTTGAAATTGATCGAAAAGAGCTTGCAGCGTTATCTCCAGCATGGTGCCTTGGAGGTATCCCTCAGCCAGGTCAAGAATGCCGCGGCCAACTTGTCGGTCTCGATGAAAGGTTCTCTGGATCGAGATTTCTTTACTCGAGCCACCCGTCACTTGGAAAAAATTCTTAAAGACACAACCTCATCCATTACTCTCCATATAGAAGAGTTGCATGAAGCGCAGCTTCAACATTTGAATCGACTCCTGAAGAGGCTTTCACGGTATGGTGATAGAATCAGTATCGCTGTCCATGATAACGTGAAGGAAATTGTCCATATAGATTCATCAATATTCTATCTGGATCTGAAAACTAACTAAGGCCGTTCCGTTGATTCAGAAATGAGCCGAATATCCCGCACGTGCTGGCTGCTCGGCTTTCTTGTCTAAGACTTAACCGGCATAATTTGCTCGAACGCATTGATGCGAAGAACCTACACCGCGAGCGGTTGCTATTTCTCCTTTTTTGAGCTAAGTTCGCAAGAAGAAGGGCGAATACCTTCAATAACATAATCCCAAAAAAAGGAACTACGATATGAATACCACTGGCACCCCCACCAGCGAGAGCAGTTCCCCCGTACCCACTGCGGGCAAGAAAGACGAAAACATGTGGGCTATGCTCTGCCATCTAAGTACATTTTCAGGATTTATTATCCCCCTTGCAAATATTATTGCACCGTTGATCATCTGGTCGATGAAAAAGGATGAATTCCCTTTAGTGGAACACCAGGGGAAAGAAGCCATGAACTTCCAAATCAGCATGACAATTTATTTCATATGTGCCGCTATACTTATTTTGATAGTAATCGGGATACCTCTGCTTATAGGGTTAGCAACCTTTGATATCATCGTTACCATCATTGCTGCGGTAAAAGCAAATGAAGGAACAAAGTATCGTTATCCATTGGCTATCCGCCTCTTAAACTGATAAAAGATCCCTTGCCATCAATCCTGGAGGGCTGCTAGAGGAGAGTAAAGACATGCGAAAAGAGCTTGTCGTTATCACCGCGGTTTTAGTCCTCGCGGGTTGTGGCACTTCCCAACAATTCATCACAGTCCCGCCAGGTATCGACAGAGAGAAAGTCCCCAAACAGACAATCGAGATGAGCGCGGAGAGGTTCCATTTTACT
>JAPUKJ010000180.1 GCA_027295705.1 Ignavibacteria bacterium
TGAGTCACCCTTTGGCTCCTTGCCCGGAGAGCCATGTTCTTGTTCGTAGTAGACCAGACTGTAGGCCATGTCTCCGGACTTTTGGAAAGTCCATGTGTTTTTGCTATCCTTCTCGGCCCACGTGCCGACGAGTGCTGGCTCATGAACCAGATCCTCGTTGTCAAACAAAGGGTGCAGAGACCGCACACAGCTCATAAAGAGGATTGTAATTCCGAACGCGATTAAGTTTTTCATAATGTTCATTTCAGACTCCGCGAATCATTAGCTGATTGAGTAGTGCCGTAGTTTGCTGTGAACCGTCGTTTTTGGCAACACAAGTCTAATGGAGCGCCCGCCGTGAGAAGCATGTTTAAGGCTTTGTTGGCTTTGACGCCACTGCGCTGCCAATGCCACGTTTCAACTTTGTGGCGCCACAGGCGCCACAGCGCTCAAGGTGACGTGGTTGGTGTTGTGTCATTCTCTAATGTACAGAGGCTAGGCATTGCTCAAACTACTCAGGTGACATGCTTCGAATTATGACACTACCGCTCATGCAGCGCGCCTGCACAATCGCATTTCTGTACTCAAAGAGATCAGACTACATCTCGGTTTTTGCTGCAATGGGCATCTTTCTTCCGACACCAAGAGCTTTGGTTGTTACCTTGAGCCCCGGAGGTCCTTGTCTCCTCTTATACTCGTTTTTGTCAACGGCGTGGATAACCCACTTCACAGTTTCTGGATCAAAGTCTAGATCAAGAATATCTTTTATAGAGTAGCCTTCGTCCAGATAATAATAAAGTATTCGATCGAGGATATCGTAGGGAGGCAACGTATCCTGGTCTTTTTGATTGGGCTTCAATTCCGCTGATGGTGCCTTCTCGATGATCTCTATCGGGATTACATCTAACTTCCTATTTATGTACCGTGCGAGTTCATAAACCATCGTCTTGGGCACGTCGGGAATAACAGCGAGTCCACCGGTCATATCTCCATACAAAGTACAATAACCAACGGCAAGTTCACTCTTGTTGCCCGTGGAAAGCACAAGATAACCAAACTTGTTGGAGAGTGCCATGAGAATATTGCCACGAATCCTTGCCTGTATGTTTTCCTCAGTGATATCTGCCTTTCTTCCCTCAAAATGCACTTCAAGAGATTCAAGGTATGAGGAGTGCATTGCTGATATCGGAATTACCTTGAACTGAATCCCGAGGTTCTTAGCAAGTTTCCTTGAATCTTCTAAGCTACCTTTTGAGGAGTGAGGACTGGGCATCGAAACACCGAGAACATTTTCGCTCCCTATAGCCTCTTTGGCCAGACAGCAAGTAACAGCAGAATCAATCCCGCCCGACAAGCCCAGGACAGCTTTAGAAAAACCGCACTTCGCCATATAGTCTTGAACACCGAGAACAAGTGCACCGTACAAGCTTTCAATCTTTTCCTGGGGGCTATAAAGATCTGATGTTCCGGGAAGACTCATATCGACCGTTTGAACATCCTCTTCGAAAGGTGGAAGAACGCTCATAAGTTTTCCGTCCCTGTCAACACATATACTTCTTCCGTCAAAGATCAGCTCGTCGTTGGCCCCCACTTGGTTGACCAGGACAAAGGGAATTCTGTGTTTCTTTGCATGGTTTTGGACAATGCGGTATCGGATTTCCTCTTTTCCCACATGGAATGGTGACGCTGAAATATTCACGAGAAGCGTCGCACCCTTATCAGCCAATATTGCTATGGGGTCGAACGCATAATTCCGCCTCGGCCATAGCTCGGGATCGTTCCACGCATCTTCACATATTGATATTCCTAGCGTCTCACCTTTGAATGATACGGTTTCAATCTCCGTGGCTGGATCAAAATATCTCGGCTCGTCAAAAACATCATACGTGGGCAGCAAGGATTTATGCTGGTTCAAAAGTACTTGTCCTTGGTGGATCAAGATCGCTGAGCTGTAAAGTCCCCGGCCTATGTTCTTGTCAGTTGGTGAAGGTACTCCTACAAGTATCCCAGTTTGTGGATATCCCTGTGAAATTCTGACAAGTTCATCGACACCCGCTTTGACTTTCTCAATGAACCACTGTTTCTCCAAAAGATCCTTGGGAGGGTATCCCACAAGAAAAAGTTCTGGGAAGATCACTAAGTCAGACGAATCCTCGGCGTACTCAGATAACGTGTTTACTATCTTAGTGAGATTTCCGTTAATGTCCCCTATAACCGGGTTCAGTTGTGCAAGGGTGACTTTCACTTTGTTAGATGGCTCCTATCTCCAAAAATGGTTGCGCGAACGCCAGCCGTTCATTCTTCAGAATACTATAATATATCGTGTCTCTTCTCCTACCGTCGTGCATGAGAGTATGGCTTCGTAGAACCCCTTCCTCTTTCGCCCCAATTTTCAGAAGCGCTTGCCTCGCCTGTTGATTCAAAACGTCTGTCTTGAATTCAACTCTTTCCATTTCAAGTGTTTCAAAAGCGTATTTCAGCAACAAATGATTCTCTAGAAAAATATTGTGATTTGATATATCTTGGATCACGAATTGTTTAACGCACCGCCTCTGTTGATGTGATGGCTACTAGAGAACACTTGCCTAGTTATTCACAGGGTCTGCGCCGAAGTTCGCGTGAACAAGCATCCACTTTCCCCCTTTTTTTACGTACACTCGAGTTGACTTGGCTCGACGGGGGTTGATCTTTCCGTTTTTGTCCTTGACGGCGCCAACGTAGTTGTACGAAAGAACAGCCACGTCAGCGTATGCCTGGACTTTTTCATTTGCCATTTCTGCTACTACATTCTGGTCACTGCCACCCGCTTCGGCTTCGGAGAGCCGCGTAATAAGTGCTTTGCCATCTAGTCGTGTAGAATAGGTTGGATTAAACTCTGTGTATTCGTCTGCGACGTTCCTCATTGCCTCAGTAATATTGCGCTGGTCGGCGGCTGACCATTGGGCTTTCGTTATTGCAATCACTCCATCTGCTAGCTTTTTGTCAGATTGTCCGGTTCCAGTCAAAGACAAAGTGGTTACAAGAGTAAAGATCAGAAGAATGTTACGCACCTGAGGCCATCTGAGCCACTAGAGCTCGAAGTTGAACTGAAAGAGGTTATTTGAACAGGATCAAACGGATTGATTATGAGCATTTAAGGTTTCACAGCCCTAATTTGGTAATCAACACTCATTGCTTACACTGAGCGACTCATAACCCACCTTGCCTTGGTATCACCTGATACTATCTAACCAACGTCATCTTGTGCGTCTTTTTGAATTGGCTGGCTCGCATGTGTACAAAATACATACCGGTTGACAAATCGTTGCCATTGAATATGACCTCATGCTGCCCGACAGGCTGATGACCATCAACAAGTACAGCTACCTGGCGGCCCAAC
>JAPUKJ010000181.1 GCA_027295705.1 Ignavibacteria bacterium
ACTCCTTGATGAGTGATAGGAAAGTCTTCGCCCTTGAGTGAACGAAATTTCATGGCGCCAAATAAGAGTATGGAAGTTGAGCCGAAAAGTCGTGAAAACCGTTCATACGAAACACAGTATGTTCACGAGACGACGCCGGAAGAGCAGAGCCGCCTATCATCATTGCTTAATGGGCTGATAAACAAGGCTTGCCTTCGTGAGCTCAAGCTTTCTGAGGGCGAAAAGGTTCTCGATGTTGGGAGTGGGAGAGGCATGATCTTCTGGACCTGCGTGAGGGTGATGCATATGTATTGCCATTACGTGACGAGGAGTGGGGATCTTTTGATGTGGCGTTTGCACGGTTTCTCTTGGAACACGTCTCAAATCCTCTTAAGGTCGTCAGGAAGATGGTGCGGGCCGTGCGCCCCGGAGGTCGGGTGGTCTTGGTCGACGACGACCATGATTTGATCAGATTTTGGCCTGAGGCGCCAACGGTTCTGTCCATTTGGAAGGCTTATGCTCGTACCTATGAGAAGCTTGGCAACGATCCCTATGTGGGGCGTCGCTTGGTGTCACTGCTTCACGAAGCGGGAGCGCGTCCGAAGAGAAACACTTGGGTGTTTTTTGGCAGTTGTGCCGGAGCTGTGGACTTTGACGCGTTTGTTGCCAACTTGATGAATGTGTTGGTCGGAGCGAAAGAGACAATCACTGCGCACGGGCTCGTGGACCCAAATCACTTTGACGAAGCGATTGCAGCTTTTCGAATCTGGAGTCGCCGACCTGATGCAGCGCTGTGGTATGGAATCTGTTGGGCCGAGGGAGACAAGAAACTGAACGACGGCTGAAGCGTCCGGGCTTCTGATTGCTTCAACCACATTTGGCATGGTAAAGTCTGTCTTACGTTTGCATATTCGATATGGAAATTATATATTGTGATGCCTTCCAGCCAGTGGAATCGCATCTACGTTGTTTAGTTTTCTAATGCTATCTTTTCACCAAAGCCTAAGTGCCTCGGTTTGGAGGTACAATCATAATCCATTTCAATATTAGGAGGATCGCTATGCGATTAACAATTTCTCGACTGTGGCTTACTCTATTGAGTAGCCTCGTGCTGCTTTGGTTTACTTCTGCAGCGGTAGCACAAGAACACCCGGAACATCCGCAGGAGGCAAAGAAAGCTGAGCATCCTGAACACCCTGAAAAGGTTAAAGCTGAAGAGGCCAGCTTGACCATTGAGGAGCTCGGCGTTGTGGTGAAGGAGTATGTTAAGAAGGAGTCCGAAGCAAACAAGGGATATTTCTTGGTAAAAGATGATCAGCAGGAAGAGACGTTGAAACTTGAATTGACAAAAGTGCATGAAAAACGCCTCGCATCCCTTGGAGACAATGTCTATTTTGTCTGTGCAGATTTTGAAGGGACCGATGGAAATACGTACGATGTTGACATTTTTATGAAGGGCCCCAACAAAGACAATCTCGCTGCGACAGAAACCTCTGTTCATAAAGTAAACGGCAAGGAACGTTACACTTGGTATGAGGACAAGGACAAGAGAGAGTGGAAAAAGAGGTCAATCGGAGGAAAAAAAGAAGCGTCTGAACATCCTGAGGGGCAAGAAAAATCTGAACATCCTGAGGGGCAAGAAAAATCTGAACATCCTGAGGGACAAGAAAAATCTGAACATCCTGAGGGAAGAAAGTAGGATTTCAATAGTGGTTTACGATGGTTTACTCCGAGATCTCTCTGCCGTTAAGTCAACATTTTGTCATTAGCTGGGCTCGATCACGAGGGAAATGATTCTCTTTGCTATTCTCAGTTTCCTAGTAATTTGCGGCTATGTTTTCGCCGGAGAACCTACGGATCGGAAAGATATACAAACTAGGACGATGCAGTTCAGCTATGCGGTTACGGTGAAGAACATTCCGGCTGGAGCTGAAAGGGTAAATGTATGGATGCCAATTCCCCGTTCTGACGCAAACCAACAAATTAGCGGACTGCGAATCAACACGAGCCACCCCTATTCGACTTACGTAGACCTGGAGTACGGAAACTCTGTTCTCAAGGTCGCCGCCGTTGTCAACAACTCCGCTGACATATCGGTCTCGATGAATTTTGAGGTTACTCGTGCAGACTACCGTGTCCTTGATAATGTGACTGAAGGGATGACGAAGCCATCGCAGACAGCCATCGCACGTTACCTCCTGCCTGACCGTCTTGTTCCGATTGACGGACAGATCAAGGAAGAGGCGGAGAAAGTGATCAAAGACTCAATGTCCGACCTGGAGAAGTTGCGGGCAATGTATGATTACGTCGTGTCTTCAGTGTCCTACGATAAGTCCGGTACTGGATGGGGAAGAGGAGACGCAATTTATGCATGTGACGTTCGGAAGGGGAATTGTACGGATTTTCATTCGCTCCTAATCGGCATGGCAAGGTCGATGAAGATTCCTGCTAGGTTTGTGATGGGATATCCGGTGCCGGAGGGGAAGACGGACGGCGAGATTCCAGGTTATCACTGCTGGGCGGAGTTCTATCTGGAGGATTTTGGATGGGTGCCCGTTGATGCTTCTGAGGCACACAAGTTCCCAGATAAGCGGGATTATTTCTTCGGAGGCCTCGATGCGAACAGAGTTTTGTTCAGCATCGGTCGCGACATCAACATCGATCCTGAGGCTGACATAGAACCTCTGAACTACTTCATCTACCCATACGTCCTTGTCGATGGAATGCTGCACGATGATGTTGAGCGACATGTTCGTTGGGAGGATGTGAAGAGGTAGCCTTATATAGAAAAAAATCAAAGTGTCCCGTCGTCCCGATCTTATTGGGAACGAGGCGGGACATTTTTGTTTGTGGGGTATGAGACTAGCCGTGAGATCTTTCTAGATCATTTCTGCGTGTCAAGCCTTTGGAGGAAACATGAAATCAAAGGGTTTTTTGGCTTTGCTAGTGTGTGTCAGCATGATGTCATTGCGTGCACAGCCTACGGTACAACCAGAAGGAGAAGGGCTGGCCTATTATTCGCGGCATGATTTCTTGTTGGCCTCCCCAGGGGCGATGAAATTCGGATTGTATGGATATACCAATCCATCATTACTGAGTACTCTACATCGACCCGACCTTTTATTTATCTGGTCTGACCGAAGCAGCAATAGCGGTGATTTTTCGCGATGGGGAATATTTGCTGGCGTCCCTCATCTCGGCTTCGGGGTTATTCGCCAGCAAGTGGGCGGTTTTTCCGTTAGTGATTATCAACTCTCGGTCTCGCTGGGCAACAGAACGTTCTCGTATGGTCTCGGCTATGGCTGGTCTGGTGGCGATGTGAGCTTCTTCGGCCGCAGGAATCTTTTCAAACTGGGGTTTCTCTTTCGGCCTAATCGGTATGTTTCTTTCGGCACAACAGGATCGCAAGCAACGGGAGGTAATGACAAGGATGTTGCGTTTGAACTGGCCGCGAGGCCATTCGGCAACGAGCTGCTAACTTTCTTTGGCGATGTTGCCTTTGAGAAGATGGGTTCAATTAATAATGAAGGTTGGAGTGCCGGTGCCGCCGTCGAGTTCCTCCCTGGGATACGAGTAGCGACACGGTACTTTGATACCGAAGCCTTCACCCTGGGGATTGAGTTCAGCCTCGGAAATATTGGCGCCTCTACGCAGGCACATCTCGGCGAAAGGTCTCAGCATCATAATACATATGGGGTTCGACTAGGGGCATATGATCGGAACATCTTCCGCAGTGATGTCATCCCTAAACGTGATTACCTGAAGGTTGATATGACTGGCAAGGTGAAATATCAGCGTTTCATTCTTTTCGATGATACGAACACTCTGTTGAGCCTCATTTCTGCAATTGATGCGGCCAAGAATGACCCATCCATTGGGGGTATTGCAGTCAATACATCAGGTATGAATGTCAACAAAGTGATCCTTTGGGAGCTGCGAGAGAAGCTCAAGGATTTCAAATCGACCGGCAAGCACGTTATAGTGTTTATCGACCATTCTACCATCAGCGAATACCATTTCGCATCAGTGGCAGACAGGATTGTGCTTGACCCGACCGGAATGGTAATTCTTGAAGGTTTTGTTATGGGCCGAACGTTCCTTAAAGGCACTCTAGAAAAGCTCGGCATTGGGTTTGACGAATGGAGATTTTTCAAATACAAGTCGGCGGCCGAAACTTTCTCTAGAGATGATATGTCCGACGCGGATCGCGAACAGCGACAGGCGCTGGTTGACGGGTTCTACAAACTTGCCAGGCTGGATATTTCTGAGGCACGTGGTATTGCCCCGGACGAATTCGATAGGTTGGTAGACGAAACAACGATCTTCCTCCCGCAGCAGGCGATTGAAGAAGGGCTGGTAGATACGATTGGTCGTTGGGGTGCAGTGGAGGATATGATCAGCCAGCTTGAAGGAGAGCAGAGGGGATTTGTCGGTGAAGGATCGCTTGCTAAGTTCCGTCTCCCGAAGGACAACGCCTGGAGCGAGGATCCTCAGATTGCGATCGTTTATGCAATTGGACCAACGGCGATGGATAGCGGGATCAAAGCCCGCGAACTTGTTAAGGATGTGGAGGCTGTAACAAGAGACTCACGCGTGAAGGCCGTGGTGTTGCGCGTTGATTCACCGGGGGGAGACGGAACTGCAGCTGATATCATTGCGGAAGCCATCATGAAGTGCAAGAAAGAAAAGCCAGTTATTGTCTCCCAGGGAGCTGTGGCGGCTTCAGGTGGTTACTGGCTCTCAATGTATGCGGACACCATTGTTGCCGCCCCGAATACGATAACCGGGTCAATCGGTGTGATAGGCGGCTGGTTTTATGACAAAGGACTCAAAGAAAAGTTAGGGATGTCAACGGACTTTGTGAAGAAGGGAGAACATGCTGATATCGGCTTTGGCTTTGTGATGCCATTTGTTGGCATAGGTCTTCCTGATAGGAACCTCACATCGGATGAGCGCAGGAAGATAGAGTCTGCCATAGGCACGTTTTATGAAGGCTTTGTGGAGAAGGTCGCGGTAGGAAGGGAGAAATCGTTCGACGAGATTGATGCCATCGCCCAGGGTAGGGTTTGGTCGGGATATGAGGCAAAACAAATTGGACTTGTTGATGTTTTAGGCGGACTCGCAACTGCTATCAAAATTGCTAAGGAAAAAGCCGCGATTCCTGAGCATCAAGATGTGGAGATCGTCGTGTATCCCAAAATGGGGTTGATTGACCCTTCCCTTTTCATCTCGAAGCTGTTTGGAGTTGAGGTGGCTGACGACAAGAATGAGCTTCTTGAGTACCTGAAGCTTCGGCTGAAGCACAACGGCCAGCCTATGCCCATCCTGCCTTTGGATATGATGGATTTCGGTAAGGAATGGGAGAACTGAGTTTGGGAAGTCTGTAACCTATTGATTTCTAAATAGTTGCGGAAGAAATTCTGGCTGAGGCGGCTAACCTTTTACCAGTTGGAACTTTTTCCTGTAACTTTCGTTACTACATAACGTAGTACTCTGAAGAGCTGGCGAGAAAGTTGTGTTATGACTCTCAAGAATTACTCATTTACCTTTGATCCCGACAAAAAGGGACTGCGCAAGATTCTCGGTCACCTCGAAACCGATGTAATGGAATTAGTCTGGGTAGAAGGGGAGATGACGGTTCGGCAGGTGCACAAGAAACTTAAGAGCCGTCGCAATATCGCGTACACGACCGTCATGACGGTAATGTCCCGGCTGGCCGAAAAGGGTTTACTCCGAAAGGTTAAAGAGGGGGCTGCATTTGTATACCGCGCTACCTCTTCGCGTGAAGAATTTTCCCGATCGACTGTCAGGAAAGTGGTCAACGGATTGTTGGGCGATTTTACTGAGCCAGCAATCAGTCAGTTCGTAGATTCAATCGGTGATTCACAGCCCGAAAATATGGAAGAGCTAGCACGACTCATCGAACAAAAGCGCAAAAAGAAAGATGTTTGAGTGGCTGTCTGATCAGTATCTCAATCTTGTTGCCAATTACCAGATTTTGTTGGAGAATCCCAGCCAATGCAGCACCGTGGATATCCTCCGCATGATTACGATACCGCTTTTTGTCATTTTTGTTGTCAAACTGGGTGTACATCTTGTTGTCTTCTATAGAATGAAAAAGAAGTTCTCAAGATTGTCGGAAGGAACGAATCCTGACTTGTTTCGTGTGTACCGCGGTGCCGCCCAAAAGGCTAAGATACGACGGCTTCCTCCTCTATACCAATTTAGCAATGAAAGGCCTCTCGTATTCACTATCGGATCCTTAAAGCCAGCTATTTTCCTAGCGCCCAGTGTCGCTGAGAAAATGCCACGTGAGGAACTCGATGCAGTTCTTGTTCACGAACTGACACATATTAAACGTCAGGACAATTTTCTTTTTTGGTTACTAGAGGTTTTATTTGTCTCCATTCCGATCTTAGTCATCCAGCTATTTGCTTTGAGCTTTGTGTTCAGCGTCCAAAATTCCCTATACGCGATCGCAGGTGCGCTTCTGGTGGTCACTCTGGTCAGAGCGGTTCTCTGGAAGCGGATACTTTTTCTCAGGGAGGTTTCGTGTGATGATTTGTCCGTTGATGCAATCAAGGATCCACTGATACTTGCATCATCTCTCGTGAATGTATGGCGCCTAGGTAGATCAGTACCAAGGTATCGCTGGCATCGCGGGTTAGCGTTTGCTCAAACACTCTTGCCAGCTGCAACGAACTTGGACAGTCGGGTTCGGCGGCTGATCAAATACCGCCGTCCATGGTTGAAATTCTTTTTGGGGAAAGCTGTCCGTTTTGGTGCCGTGTTCCTGGCAGTTTTCAGCGTAGGGTTTCTGTGGCAATTCTATTCTGTTCACGACCATCCGCACTTGCGAATCGCTCGTAACGGGGGTGCTGGCGTGGATTATGTGTGTGAAGCGTCCGGAATAGGTGATACATCAGGATTACTACTCGATGAGGTTTCTAATCGGAGGTTTAGCACGGTGATAAGCAGGTATGCTGAGCTTGTGAATACCCAAGATTTCCACGGAATACATGGATTGTTTGCTTCTGAGATAGTCAAAGGCTATTCACTCGAGGAAGTCAAGAATAACCATAAACTGCTATTTGAATATTTTGGGAGGATACAGAGTTTTGATGCTCCAAAAGTCTTCGGAAGAAACCGGGCTGTAATCCCCCTCCACTTTGAACGCGGAGTACTAGACATGCAACTCAGTCTCGACGAAAGTGACAAGATCGTTGGTATGGCGCTGCTGCCAGGTTTTGTTACTCAGTATAAGGAGGTGGCCGAGGATTGATTTTTTTTGCAATCAACTACTACTCATTGTAGTAATTCATACTCACAACACAAGGAGGTACTATCATGAAAAAGCAAAGTTTTTTTCCCAGGGCGGCGGCAGTGGTGATTGTCGGGGTAATGACCTTTCTTGCCTTTGGAGCTAATCGTTTGGCTCTTGCTCAAGACGGCTGCTCATACCATGGTCCTGACTGCACGGGCTGTTCAGTGTCTGCAAAGTCGTCTGTATCCGCTGGCGACTTGACACAAGACGAGCAGAGAGTAATTGAGTATATTTGTGATCAAGTTGTTGAGAGTGGAAATGTTCGGTTCGATAGCAAACACATTGAAAAAGCAACCGGCGTATCACTAGAAAATATCAAGGAGTCAACTATTCATGCCGGAGTTATCGCAGAACTAGAACGTAGGAACTTCAATATAGACCGGCTCGTACGTGCTAGCAATTGTAGCAGATTTAACGCTTGTTCAGTGAACAGGGACTTGAGTGGAGCGAGTGGCGAAGAACTAGAGCGATACGGTCTGGAAAAATCTCAGGATGGGAAAACGTTCACTGAGTGGTATGCACCTGATTTCACACTTCCAAGTACGGCAGGGGAGCAGGTTTCTTTATCCGATTATCG
>JAPUKJ010000182.1 GCA_027295705.1 Ignavibacteria bacterium
TCGGTTGTGCACCGATCGTCAAAGCATTTGAGGCTCATGCAGCATCCTCTGATGTCTGGAGTGATGCGGCGACTATAGCTTCAGGGCTGCGAGTGCCCAAAGCCTTTGCTGATTCGCTTATCTTGGACATTCTGTACGAAAGCCAGGGCTGCGCAGTTGCTGTGGACGATGGGACCATCATGAAAACCATTCGCCAGGTCGCAGGCATTGAAGGAATTCTCCTTTGTCCTGAAGGTGCTGCCACTGTTGCAGCGCTTCCGTTACTCAGAGCGAAGGGATTTGTTTCCTCTACGTCATCAATCCTAATCTTTAATACTGGGTCCGGTCTCAAGTATTTCGAGGTGTTACAGAATCTGGCTTCCGGGGGTTTGTAAGCTCATTGTCATTTGTCGTTGCAAAGGCCAAAAGAGCGCATAAGAACATGTATTGGGGTTTCCCATGATTAGCTTGCTGGTTGCTTGTTTGGCCTTCTTTCGATGAGTATATTGTGTAGGCGTCGGGACGCCGTAACCTTTTCAACGGTTGGTCGTAGACATAGGTTGTGTTTCATCGTCGAGTTGAATACAAAACATGGGTGAGCAGGATCCACAAAACATAAATTTCATACAAGAGAACCTTATACTAATCGGGGTAGTTCTTCTCGGTATTTTCATTTATCTGGTGATGTTGATTCGGAAGCGATGGAGACAGAACTTCCTTCACAACAGCAGCGAAAAGGAGCAACCAAAGTAGAGATCCAATAATTCACGAATGAGCTAAAAGGTGGTCATAGACCACCTTTTTTGTTATGGGCAAGCTTGGAGATACGGAGCGGCGATCAGTCTTGAATATCCCGGCACTTTTGGGTAAAATTAAGCGTTATCAGAATCGAAAGCTTGTGTAGCAATAATCCAATCATACAGATGAAATTTCGAAACGAAACCCTGGTTTTGCTTTTGAGCATCATCTCCACATTTGCTCTTGGACAAAGCCAGCGTGTGCCCAGCATAGTGCAGAATTTGGGGAGGCAAGAAGGTGATCATCATACCAAAATCAGATTGCTGGCAAATGTCAAGACCATCACTCCAGGTGCACAGTTTACTGTTGGCCTGCTGATGAGGATGGACGAAGGCTGGCACACGTACTGGAAGAATTCTGGCGAAGCAGGCTTGCCCACTCAAATTGAATGGATGGTTCCTGAAGGATTTGTGGCCGGTGAAATCCAGTGGCCGGTCCCACACAAGTACAATGAGGGTGGTGAAGTGCTGACGTATGGCTACGAACGAGAGAATATGCTGCTCATACCCATGACAGCACCTAGGACCCTTAAGCTGGCTTCGAAGGTTTCTCTAAAGGCTGATGTGAACTGGCTTGAATGTGAACGTATATGCGTTCCCGGCAGCGGATCTGTTGAGCTGACGCTTCCTGTCTCTGTGAGTCAGGGTGAGAAGGACAACGTGGCATTATTCAACAAGTATAGGGACCAGATCCCAGAGATGTTATCTCTGGAATCGGATCTTACCATTGCTACAGAAACCCGTGCCGGAAGAGTTGAGCTACATCTCTCTGCGACAGGAGCGAGCAAGTTTGTTGTGGAGAATGATGTTGTGCCGGATTTCTACCCCGAGGCTATCGAAGAACTCCAAATCGGTCGAACTCAGGTTACAGCAAGCGCCGCTGATGCTTATTTACGAATACCGCTCTCTGTGTACAAGAAAGTTGATGGCCCGCTCTTACTTCGTGGAGTGCTCGTCTATCGGTTGGAGTCCGCTGAGCGCACGGTCGGTGTGGTTGAAGTGCCGCTTTCGAAGGAGTTTGTCTCAGCCGTGCCTATATTTGGGGAGACCGTGCCCGCATTTGACTTGCTTGACCAAACATTTGCAACTGTGGAAGGGGCCGCCGCGCAACAGCCCCTATATCTATACGTCATCTTTGCTATCATTGGTGGTTTGCTGCTGAACATCATGCCGTGCGTTCTTCCGGTCATTGCTCTGAAAGTGTTTGGGTTGGTCAAGATGGGAGGTGATCATCCGCGGCAAGTCAGGAGACTTGGATGGTTCTTCTCACTTGGCATTCTGGGATCATTTCTCGTCCTTGCGCTAATGGTGATCATTCTGCAAACCGCTGGAGAGCAAATCGGATGGGGTTTCCAGTTTCAAGAGCCGATGTTTGTCATCGTAATGAGCGCGATAGTGTTTGCGTTTGGGTTGAGTCTTTTTGGTGTTTACGAGATCAGATTGCCGGGGAGGGCTGTGGCCGGCGTTGGGGATGTCGTCTCAAAGACAAGTAAAGGGGGGAAGGGTTATCTCTCTTCGTTCTCTGAAGGAGTATTTGCGACTATCTTGGCGACACCCTGTACAGCCCCCTTCCTTGGCTCGGCGCTCGGCTTCGCATTTGCTCAACCACCTGGAGTTATCCTGCTCATCTTCACCAGCACATCGTTTGGCATGGCGCTTCCCTATCTCATCCTCACGACGAAGCCTGGCTGGTTGAGGTTCCTTCCTAAACCAGGAGGATGGATGGTGACGGCAAAGCAGTTTATGGGCTTCCTGATGATGGCTACACTCATTTGGCTTCTCTATATCCTCGGTAAGCAGCTTGGCATGGAGGCAGTCATCTGGACAAGTGCATTTCTGCTTGCTGTCAGTGTGGCATGCTGGCTCATCGGCCGCTTTGCAACGTTAACTGCATCAAGAGGAACATATAGAACCACCTGGGCAGTTGCAGTAGCAATTGCGGTGTTGGGATATTGGGGGTTCATCGAGAGTATACTCGACGTTCGCTCAGTTATTGCGGGTGTTCCATCAACGTCGCAAGCTGTAGTTACCAAGAATACGGATGGCATCCCTTGGGAGCCATTTTCACTTGCGCGGCTCGAAGCATACCTGCAAGATGATAAAACGGTCTTCATCGACTTCACAGCAGATTGGTGTCTGACATGCAAGGTGAACGAACGGGTAGTGTTGACCGATGAGAGTGTAGTGGAGGAATTCAGATCGCGGGACATTGTTCCAATAAAGGCAGATTGGACGAAGCGCAATCCGGATATTACTCGTCTCCTGGCAAAGTTTGGAAGAGCCGGTGTGCCCTTGTATGTTATCTTCCCTGCTGGTAGACCGACCGAACCTATAGTGTTGCCTGAGGTCATAACCACTGGCATGGTTATCGATGCGATTGATCGTGCAACAAGGGTGACCTCTGCTGGAGTGGTGCGCTGACTTTTAGGCGAGCGCACCGAGGTCCCGGAAAAACGGGATTATTTTCTTCTCTATCTTCCTTCTTCATCACTCTTCGGCGGAATCTCAAATGGACCGAAAATTGCGTGAGGGAAAAATCCGATCGAAATCATTATGTCGCTTAACACCATTAAGGGTTAGCACATGTCCATATTGACTCAATCAAAAGCCTGGAAAGTGCTCGAAGCTCATCAAAAGACCATCGCGCAAAAACAAATGCGAGAGATGTTCGAGGAGGATCCGAACCGCTTCGAGAAATTCTCTGTGAGATTCAATAACATCCTGCTCGATTATTCAAAGAACCGGATCACCGAGAAAACTATGTCATTGCTCTTTGATCTGGCTCGCCAGGCTGATGTGGAGAATATGAGGGAACAGATGTTCAGAGGTGTGAAGATAAACTCAACGGAGAACCGGCCTGTCTTGCATGTTGCGCTGAGGAACCGTTCTAACAAACCGATACTTGTTGATGGTAAGGACATCATGACCGGAGTGAACGCGGTACTGGGACATATGAAGGGTTTCTCCAATGCAGTCCGGAGCGGCGTGTGGAATGGATATACAGGCAAGCCCATGACCGACGTTGTAAATATCGGCATTGGTGGGTCTGATTTGGGTCCCGTGATGGTGACGGAAGCTCTTCGACACTACAGTAAGTCGGGCCTGAGCGTTCACTTCGTTTCAAACGTAGACGGCACACACCTCGCAGAGGTGGTCAAGAAGCTAAACCCGGAAACCGCGCTCTTTATTATCGCATCAAAAACATTCACGACTCAGGAGACACTGACGAATGCGGAGTCGGCAAGGAACTGGTTCTTGGCCACCGCGAAAGACAAGTCTTCAGTTGCCAAGCACTTTGTTGCGCTCTCGACAAATGCAAAGGAGGTATCGAAGTTCGGCATTGATACGAAGAACATGTTTGAGTTCTGGGATTGGGTTGGAGGCCGCTACTCGCTGTGGTCTGCGATCGGCCTGTCCATCGCGGTTTACATTGGGATGGAAAACTTTGAGGAGCTGTTGACCGGCGCGCACGAGATGGATGAACACTTCCGTACCGCATCATGGGACAAGAACCTTCCTGTGGTACTTGGACTCCTTGGCATCTGGTACAACAATTTCTTTGGCGCCCAGACCCACGCCATTCTACCTTACGATCAATACCTCCATCGATTCCCTGCGTACTTTCAACAGGGTGATATGGAGAGCAATGGGAAGAGTGTGACGCGGAATGGCAAAACCGTGGATTACTCTACGGGACCGGTTATCTGGGGAGAGCCGGGCACAAACGGCCAGCATGCCTTCTACCAGTTGATTCATCAAGGGACGAAGCTTATTCCTGCGGATTTCCTGGCGCCCATAGAGACACACAATCCGCTCGGTGAGCATCACACTATCCTGTTGTCAAATTTCTTCGCGCAAACTGAAGCTCTTATGAGGGGAAAGACGGAAGGGGAAGCTCGAGCGGAACTACAAGCAGCCGGAATAGGCGGAGCTGAACTTGAGAATCTGTTGCCGCACAAAATATTTGCAGGCAACAGACCAAGCAATTCAATACTCTTCAAGAAGCTCACACCCCGCACGCTTGGGTCACTCATTGCAATGTACGAGCACAAAATTTTTGTTCAGGGAGTCATCTGGAACATCAACTCATTCGACCAGTGGGGTGTGGAGTTAGGGAAGCAGCTTGCGAAGGCGATATTGCCGGAGTTGAAGAGCAAGGAGAAGGTGACTACACATGACTCGTCGACGCAGGGTTTGATCAACTATTGCAAATCGCTCAGGAGTTAAAGAAACTCCCACTAGTTTAGCTGCAATTCTTTGCTTCTTTATCGCGCACTGAGGCCCGATCGACCAGCGGTAGGACGGACGTCTCTGTCCGTCCACAGAGTATTACCATAACATTGTAATCAAAGCTATTCCGCCCCCACTGCTTCCGCTTTCTTCTTTGACATCCTCAACCGCTCATTGTGATCGAGATACCTTTTGCGAAGGCGAAGCGACTTCGGGGTGATCTCGATGTACTCATCGTCAGTAATCCACTCGATTGCCTGTTCGAGTGAGTGGATGCGTGGCGGTTCAAGCCGGATAGCGTCGTCGGCCCCGCTCGCGCGCATGTTCGTGAGGTGTTTCGTCTTGCATACGTTGACGATGACATCTTCCTCTCTGGCATTCTCGCCGACGATCATACCTCTGTAGACCCTCGTTCCCGGCCCGATAAAGAACGTTATGCGCTCCTGCAGCTTCCACATGGCGTACGCCGTTGACACCCCCTCTTCCAACTGGATGACTGCACCACGGTGACGAGTGGAAAGATCGCCTTTGTGGGGCTCGTAGCCATGGAAGTTGTGGTGCAGAATGCCGGTGCCTTTCGTCTCCGTTAGGAATTCCGAGCGGAATCCGAGAAGCCCTCTTGCCGGAACCACAAACTCAAGCCGGGTGTTTCCCTGTGATGGGATCATGTTCTGCATTGTTCCCCGTCGCGACCCAAGGTTTTGGATTACTACTCCAACGAACTCATCCGGTACGTCGATGATCACATGCTCCATCGGTTCGCAGAGGACATCGTCGATGCGTTTGTAGATGACTTCGGGGGCCGACACCTGTAATTCGTATCCTTCACGGCGCATTGTCTCGATGAGGATGGCGAGATGCAGCTCACCCCGTCCGCTGATCTTAAACACATCAGGAGTGTCCGTCAACTCCACACGAAGGCTCACGTTTGATCGAAGCTCGCGCGCTAGGCGCTCGCCAAGATTTCTCGTTGTAACAAATCTGCCTTCTTGGCCGGCGAACGGGGAGTTGTTCACAACGAAGTTCATTGAAAGCGTCGGCTCCTCGATCGTCACGAACCGTAGAGGTGTTGGATCTGATGCATCTGCAATTGTCTCACCGATGTCGACATCCTCCATGCCTGCCAACGCGATGATATCTCCGGCAAACGCCTCTTCGACTTCGAGCCTCTTCAATCCGTGGAAGGTGTAAATCTTGGTAACACGAGCATCATCGAAACTGCCGTCCCGATGGATGATCTTCATCGGTGCCCCTAGCCGGATGGTGCCGCGCTCGACCCGGCCGATGCCGAGCCGTCCGAGGTAGTCGTTGTAGTCAATTGTTGTCACAAGCATTTGGAACGGCAATGCTGTGTTACCCGGCGGAGGGGGTATCTTGTCGACAATCGTCCGGAACATCGGTTCGAGGCTGTCGCTCTCTTCTTCAAGCTGGTTCTTTGCGATGCCTTCCTTGGCAATGCAGTAGACTGTTGGGAAATCGAGCTGCTGCTCGTTAGCGCCGAGACTCAGAAAGAGCTCGAACACTTCGTCGAGAGCTTCGTGGGGTTGTGCATCCTTCCGGTCAATCTTATTGATAACGACGATTGGCTGCAGATTAAGATCGAGTGATTTCTTTAGAACAAACTTTGTCCCAGGCATAGGGCCTTCGGCTGCGTCGACGAGGAGGAGAACGCCCTCGACCATCTTCAGTGTACGCTCCACCTCGCCGGCAAAGTCGGAGTGACCCGGAGTATCGACAATGTTGATCTTGATCGTCTCTTTTCCGTCCGGCGGCGCATAGAAGACGGCGGTGTTTTTCGCTAGGATGGTGATGCCTTTCTCGCGTTCAAGCTCGTTCGAGTCCATCACTCGCCCCATTACTTCTTGGTTCTCCCGGAATGTACCGGTCTGCCGAAACATATGGTCGATGAGCGTCGTTTTCCCGTGGTCGACGTGTGCGATGATGGCGATGTTACGGATGTTGTGTCTTGCCTTCATGGGGTCCTTGTGCCAACCCTTTCTGAGAACAAAAAACGCCTCGCGTCAATCCAGCTCGAGGCGTTACTGCCTTTGTGTGAACCTATTTGCTTTCTAATTCTGTAGCCTTAATGTAACGAAATTCGGAGAGAAAACAAAGCCAAGATTGATGTAGAAAGTTGGCAGGAGCCGCCGCTACGCACTTCTTCGTAACCCAGAGCGATCTGCGGTTGACTCAACACGTCACTCTTTGTAGCTTTGCGTGAAGCCATGCCAGACATTCCCGAGACACAAATACTTACCGAAACCATCAAGGAAACCGAGACTGACGAGATCACGGCGCTGGTCCCGATGTATCACATTATCCTCCTTGACGACGATGATCATTCGTACGATTATGTCATCGAGATGCTCATCGACATTTTTGGTCACTCGGAGTCGACGGTATATGAAATGGCGTGTGAGGTGGATGCGAAGGGCAGGGTCATTGTTAACACAACGCACAAGGAACGCGCAGAGCTGAAGCGCGACCAGATTCAATCTTACGGCGCCGACTGGCGGATTTCACACTGCAAGGGCTCGATGTCAGCGATGGTTGAGCCAGTGGAGTGAGGTGAGTGTCTAAGAATGTTATCATGTACACACAATAAATAGGAAAAGGTCGGCATATGAAACAATACGAGGCTGTGATTGGGGCGATGCGTTTGAATGGTGGCTTTGCAACTTTGGGTTGGCTTTACAAGGAAGTTCTCAAGATTCCAGGAGTTGAGTGGAAAACAAAAACACCATTTGCATCGATCCGAAGGATCGTTCAGGACAGGCGTTTCTTCTTCAAAATCCGTCCAGGTCTTTGGGCTCTAAACGAATTAAGGGATCGGCTTCCCAGAGACATCACCGAAAAGAGATCGCCACAAAGTGACCATTCATATTATCAAGGCTTGCTGATTGAGCTTGGCAATTTGAAGAACTTTCTTACATTTGCTCCTAATCAAGATCGATCTAGAATGTTTCTTGGTAAGCGCC
>JAPUKJ010000183.1 GCA_027295705.1 Ignavibacteria bacterium
AATCTCGATTGCAAGAATTCATATATCGTGGCGATACATTGATGGGAGAGTCGCTTGCTCTTGGGGTAGTGGCGAAATAGTTTTGAACACCCCACTAAGTGTACAGAAAGAGATCAATAATTGATCATTGCCGCCACATAGAGAACGTCTTTGAAGGATGTGATCATCTTACATATTATGCCGTCAAAGCAAACAGCAATAGAGAGTTGCTTAGGTTGATTTCGCAAGAGGGGTTGGGTGCTGACATCGGGTCAAAGGGTGAGTTGTATCTTGCTCTTGAGTCTGGATTCTCTGCGCAAAGGATTACCTTCAGCGGCGTCGGAAAACGGGAGGATGAGATTGCTTATGCGATTGATCGGGACATAGGAGCGTTCAATGTTGAGTCGAAGGACGAGATTGAACTCCTCGATCAAGTTGCAAAGAGGGCAGGGAGGAGTGCGCGAATCCTTCTTCGGTTGAACCTTGACATCGATGCAGGAGGACATGGATATATTTCAACGAGCTTAAGGCGCAACAAGTTCGGCGTTGACTGGCAGCAAGCGGTATCCGTCTTGAAATGGGCACAGACTCTCCGGCACATTGACGTTCGAGGAATTCACAGTCACCTTGGCTCACAAATTACCAAGGCAGAGCCCTTCGTCACTTCCGCACGAATTCTGGTGGATTTGATCAAGCAGCTAAGGAGAGAGGGGGTCATTATTCATGAGCTGGATTTTGGCGGTGGGTTCGGAGTTCAGTACCGTGGTTTTGTGAGTCATCCTCAGTTGCCGAATGAGGAACCTGATGTGACAAATTTTGCTGCAATTCTAGCAAAGGATATATTACCATTATTGAAGGAAAGCGGTTGCTGTATTTCGATTCAACCGGGTCGATCAATTATTGCGCACGCTGGAGTTCTACTTGTCAAAGTACTGTACCACAAGGAGACTGCTGAGAAAGTGTTCGTGGTCGTAGATGGAGGTATGAACGACCTAATCAGGCCGAGCCTCTATAATGCATATCATCAGATTGTGCCGCTCGAAATTAGTGGCGCACCCCACGAGAAGACCGATGTCGTTGGTCCTCTTTGTGAGTCAGGTGATTGGCTTGCGCTCGACAGAATGCTCCCCCGCGTAGATTGTGGAGACTACCTTGCAATTATGTGCGCAGGTGCATACGGATATGTGTTGTCCTCCAACTACAACGGTCGCCCACGCCCGGCTGAAGTACTGATTGATGGTGGCAAGTGTACGCTGATTCGCGAACGAGAAACAATTGAAGAACTCTAGAATTCAATGACGTCATGAACAGAATCATTTCTCGACTGTTGCTTATATTTCCACTTCTCTTGTTATTTGGATGTGGTATGGAAAAGGACCAAGAAACGATTGACAAACTAATTCTCGAAGCCAGGGAGAAGTTTGCGCCTGATAAGCGGACGTTAGTATTCGATGTGCGCGCCCAACTGAATGGGCAAAAACTGACACTTGCAGGGGAAATACATGATGCCGAAGTCAAGTCTCAACTGATGCACTTTTTAGACGCAAGAATTGAGCACGAGATTGTCGAGAATCTGGAAGTGCTGCCGCAGTCTGTTCTTGGAGATAAGACAATCGGACTGGTCACTGTCAGCGTCGCGAACCTTCGGTCAACACCGACTGATGTTGCTGAGCTTGTTTCGCAGGCTTTGCTGGGCACGCCGTTGAAGGTGCTTAAGAAGAGTGGAGGCTGGTATTATGTCCAGACGCCGGACCACTATCTGGGGTGGATAAATAATGGCTTCATCCAGATTGATGAAGACCGATACGAAGCTTGGGCTAAGCAGCCAAAGATCATCGTTACCACAGAGTACGGTTTTACATACCAATCGAAAGAAAGGAACAGTCAGGTTGTCAGTGACGTTGTCATCGGTTCGCTGCTGAGTCTAGCAGAAGATTCCGGTACTCACTACCGCGTCGAGTATCCTGACGGACGGAAGGCATATCTCGCAAAGGAGAACGCGGAACCTTATGATCGCTGGATTGCAGGAGCAAAGGACACGCCTGAAACGGTGGTGTCAACTGCGAAGCGTTTCCTGGGTGTTCCATACCTCTGGGGTGGGACTTCTGCAAAAGGGTTCGATTGCTCAGGGTACACAAAAACGGTCTTCTTCCTTAGTGGTGTCCTTCTACCGAGAGATGCAAGCCAGCAAGTTCTTATAGGCGAGCCTGTAGACATTGGTTCAGAGTTAGAGAATCTTAAAGTTGGTGATCTTCTCTTTTTTGGGTCGAAGGGCGCTGGCGAGAAAAGGGAACGCGCAACACATGTGGGGATTCATATTGGTGACAAGAAATTTATTCATGCCTCAGGAGATGTCAGGATCAATAGCCTTAATCCTGCCGATGCTGATTACAGCGAGTATCGGCACAAGACATTCCTTCGCGCTAAGAGATTCATAGGTGCCAGCGAGAATGTTGGTATTAGAAGACTTTCCGAGCTACCGTACTATCGAGGACATGAACTCTGACCGAAGAGATTTTCTCAAGCAATCGCTTCTCGCAGGAGCGGCGCTTGCAATAAAACCCTCAGACTTGTTTTCGCAGGCCACAACCACCATATCGAACAACATGGAATTACGATTCTACCCCTACACGCTGGAGCTTAAACATACGTTTACCATAGCGACGAGTTCACGCACTACGACGCCGACGATGATGGTCGAAGTGGAGAGGGACGGCATCATTGGATACGGCGAAGCGTCAATGCCACCGTATCTAGGAGAATCCCAAGAGACAGCGAAGGTGTTTCTTTCGAAAGTGAACTTGAAAAGATATGAATTGTTCTTCTCTCTTGAAGTCATACTTAAAGATATTGACGCCATCGCAATGGGAAATCACGCTGCCAAGGCGGCTGTGGATATCGCCCTGCACGATTGGATCGGGAAGAAGATGGGGTATGCCTGGTATCAGATATGGGGTCTCACGCCAGACAAGACTCCAGTTACTTCCTTTACGATCGGGATTGATACGAAGGAAGTAGTTCGCACCAAGGTCAAGGAAGCAGACATCTATAAAGTTCTGAAAGTGAAGCTGGGTCGCGAGAATGATAAAGAAATGATAGAAACGATTCGTGAGGTTACAGACAAACCGATTCGGGTGGATGTTAATCAGGGCTGGAAAGATAAAACCCAAGCGCTCAATATGATAGAATGGCTTGCAACAAAAGGTATCGAATTTGTCGAGCAGCCGATGCCGAAAGATCAGATCGACGATCTGGTGTGGCTTAAGGAGAAAAGCCCCTTGCCCATCGTGGGAGATGAGAGCATAACAAGGCTTTCAGACGTAAGGAACGCCTACGGAGTATATGATGGTGTCAACGTTAAACTGATGAAGTGTACAGGCATGCGCGAGGCACATAAGATGATAACGTTGGCAAAAGCATTAGAGATGAAAGTTATGTTGGGCTGTATGACGGAAACGTCGTGTGCGATTTCTGCTGCAACGCAATTATCTCCGATGGCTGACTGGGTAGATCTGGACGGCGCTGTCCTGATAAAGAATGATCTGTTCAAAGGAGCAACGATAGTAGATGGAAAGATGGTAATGCCGAAAGGTCCTGGTATCGGGGTCACAAAAATCTAGGTCACACTCGCGCGAGATTCAGGTTGTGAGTCTCCACATACTCTTTTCTTTCTTGTCCTTCCGCAAATACTAGCTCAATGACTTCATCCTATAATCAAACACGGCTTCGCTCACTAGACGTATTCCGCGGAGCCACCATTGCTGGCATGATCCTCGTCAATAATCCGGGCTCGTGGAGCAATATTTACCCGCAGCTTCGCCATGCAGAATGGAATGGCTGGACGTTCACCGATTAAATGTATATAATTATTGAAGTATGTTAGGATTTGAACAGTTAGGCAGGCAATTCAAGTGAAGCCCCTGAGCCGCAACCACACCATGATTGCGGCAGTTCGATCTCTCTGGATCTGGTTGACTGCCATCATTCTCATCATCCTCTGGCTCCCATTGCTAGCGGTGATCCGATTTTTTGATCGGGACCCGGCCAAATATCGCACAGGATGGTGGTTTCGTCGTCTTGGCAGAATACTGGCGAGAATCAATCCCACGTGGACAATCCATGCTTCGGGGGAAAAGATCGCAAACCCGCGCCGACCATATGTCGTCGTCAGCAACCACCAATCTCTTGCGGACATTCCCATTATTTCCAATTTGCCGTGGGAGATGAAGTGGGTGGCAAAAGCAGAACTGTTTCGTGTTCCAGTCGTCGGGTGGATGATGAGAATAGCCGGGGATATTCCGCTAGATCGGAAGGACAGACGAAGCGGTGCAATGATGCTTCTATCTGCTCACAGATACCTCCAGCAGATGTGCTCGGTGATGTTCTTCCCTGAAGGCACACGTTCACCGGACGGGAAGGTACATAACTTCTCAGAAGGCGCTTTCCACCTCGCGATCAAGGCTCAGGTTCCGGTACTTCCCATAGCAGTGGAAGGGTCTCGTGACTGCCTGCCGAAGCATCAGTGGGTCTTCACCGAGCCGCAGGAGATTTTCCTCAGAGTGCTCCCGCCTATCGAAACCACGCACATGACACTACAAGAGGTCCCTTCACTGCGGGATGAAGTCCGGCGGAAGATCATCAGACAGATCGCAACTTGGAGGGGGGTGGACCCCGCGAATGTAGATGGCCTACTCCCACGCAGCGGCGACATGGAAAGCACGTTCTCGATGGGAAACAAATCAATAACCTCCAAATAAAGAATTTAACACTTAGTATCGCTTAGTTAACGGATCCTTACGTTTACTGACTAAGTAATTTTAACTATAGCGATGATGAAATGAGAACTGATTCTGATGGAGTTGGTTCTCATTTTTTTATATGCCCCCATATGGGCATTGGTTTATCGCACCTGTCTAAAAAGTTTTCGCGACGATACAATATTGCAGCTTATAATAAATGTCCAGATAGAGGCCAATCCTATCATTTTTGAGCTTTCGTTTCATCAAAACTATACTCATATTCACCTCCTTTTTTGTTACTATGTTGTTACTCGATGACTTCATCCTATGATCAAACACGGCTTCGCTCATTAGACGCATTCCGCGGAGCCACCATTGCCGGCATGATCCTCGTAAACAATCCGGGCTCGTAGAGCCATATTTATCCGCAACTTCGGCATGCAGAATGGAATGGCTGGCCGTTCATTAAAAAGGTTCACAAAATGGAGCAAATATTGCCAAGATTTAGGTAAATCCAATAGGAGAAATACTAAAATCATAAACAGATGAATAGTCATCGCGAATATTGGGAAAGGAAACAAATTGTTTTAACCTATTCTCGCTTTTACACTTATCAGTCATGCCCTTCTCTTACGACTTTGTCTAATCCCAGTCAG
>JAPUKJ010000184.1 GCA_027295705.1 Ignavibacteria bacterium
ATTGGCGGCGTCAGCATTTTCTTTGGCTTGTTGCAGTTTCTCCTGCACCTGCTTGCGCTCGGTGATGTCGGTACAGATGCCGACCAGCCACCAGCGATTTTCCGCTAGGGATTCAATGAAAACATTCTCAGAAAGCCAATGCAATTTACCGTCTTGGTCAACGCACCGGAATTCTTGGCTATATTGCGATTTTCCTGTAATCAGAGCACTTTCTGATGTCTCATGCATGCGTGGGACATCTTCATCTGATTTTGACCGATCCCACGCATCGTTATAGATTTCCCCGGCAAGAACATCGAGCGGCAGAAATCTTTGAGCGGCTTCTTCATCAAAAGCGTTAATGTCCCACTCGAAAGATCCGTGTGAATCTTCGGGAGTCGTATGCCGTTCAACGGTCGCGTGCCAGATAAGACATTGGGCAGTATTGATAACATGCCGGAGTTCTGCTTCTGCTTGCTCCGCTTTTTTCCGTATCTCATCGTGGTCTTGCAACAAGTTGAGTGTCGCGCGACGGGCATCCTGGAGTTCTTCAACTCGAGATTGAAGCATATCTAGCGTTTCTTGCATATCTGTGCTTTCCTGTTCCAGCGGCTGAAGGCTTCGAGCTCTGCCCGAGTGGTTTCTGATTCTGTCAGGGCTTGCTTAAGCACTTCTTCCATCTATGTTCGTTCAGCGAGTTCATCTTCCAATCTGCTGTTGATTTCAGCAGCATCCCCTTGTTATAGCGTCGGACCAGAACGGCTTACTCCACTTTGTTTCGGAGTGGACTCTGTATCCGCGTCGAAGGAGACGTCGTATTTTGACTCGATTCCGATTTGCTCACACAACTCGTTGATTTCGCGCTTGAGTTCGATCATTCTCAACTCGCGGCCAACGGCCATTTTGTTGAATGCTTCAATTTCGCGGATGTGTTTGTCTCGCTCTTGTTCAGCCCGCCTGAGGCCAGTTATATCCACGACGCAACAGCTTACACCAATGATTTCGCCGTCGCCTGCGCGAATCGCATAATAGTCGTGCATATACGTATGTTCCTCCCCGGGGTGGGCGAGTGGTTCCATAGTGACAGTACCCCTGATGACGGGGTCACCCGATTCGAGCACCCCTCGCAATTCTTTCTCCACGCCGGCTGCTGCAATTTCGGGCAACACCTCGGTAAGGGACTTTCCTATGTGTGCCTCTGAAGGGAGCCCATTGATTGCAGCAAGGAAATCGTTAATCTGAACATAACGAAGCTCGGCATCGAAATAACAAAGCCCCACGGGAGCGTCTTTGAACGTACGCCCCATCTCCGCAGTGATTTGTTCTTTCTGGCGATTTTGACCGGCTAATTGGCTAACCTGGCTGCGCAACGATGCGACTTCTTCTATTAGCTGTTCTCGCGTCTTCGAGTTTTCCATTCCACGTAACCTTTTCTCCAATTGCAACGGTGCCCAGAAAATCTGGGGCAGGTCACTCGCCAGCAGTGGCGCATAGAAACCCACCCCGATAATAGATAGCATTTTCAGTAAAGCAAAAGGATTGCCATCTGATCAGATTAGACACAATGCTGGATATGAGCGCATTTGAAAGGGGAATGGAGATAAAGGCAAGTAAGAACAGGGTGCTTCAAATGAAGCCATGGTCCTCACAAAAAAAACTCTTGAACCCTCTTATGAGTTCGATACATACGGAGAAAACGCCCGTGCTGCTTACGGGTAAAATGAAGCACCCCTTTGAGGAAAGTGTGCCATAAGGCTGGAAAATTGGGGAGAAATGCGGGAGGTATAATTTCAATATTTCGAGGATGCCCTATTTTTTGAGAAGATACGGCGGGAGGAAATTCAATGACGCGATCTTATCAGACGACTGACGAGTGTCTTTCGTGATATTCCCAACAACTGAGCCGCGAGGGTCTGGTTACCTTCGGCACGTTTCAAGGATTCCGCAATCAGCACGCCCTCTGCCTTATTCAGAGTGGGAAGTTGCTCTATGGATGAAAACCAGTTAGTTTGTGTTCCAGATGTCTGAAGGGTCATGCGATCTGCCGGTTGGGGATGGATTTTCTCCTTGAAAGATTCCATGGAAAGTACGCCAGATTGGTGCCGACTCACCGCATCAAAAACCAAGCTCTCAAGCTCTCTGATGTTTCCGGGAAAATGGTAGGTGCTAAGCCATGTAAAAAGCTCCTTTGGCGGCGTCGGTTTCTTTTTGCCAAGGGTTTCTGCGGCCTTTTCCAAAAAGTGTTCAACTAATAATGGAATATCGCCTCGTCGATCTCTCAGCGCAGGAAGATGGATATGGTGCGTTTTGAGTCTATAATAAAGGTCTTTGCGAAATTCTCCTGTTTCCAACATTGATTCAAGCTCCTGGTTGGTTGCAACAATCACTCTGGCGTTCGATGATTTCGATATGTCGGCTCCGAGCGGGTAATACCTTCCTTCCTGCAAAAGATGCAATAGCTTCACTTGCGATTCAATGCTGAGAGTTCCAATCTCGTCAAGAAACACCGTACCCCCTGAAGCCTGTTCAATAAGTCCCTGGCGCACTTGATCCGCTCCAGTGAACGCGCCCTTGTGATGTCCAAAAAGGGTATCTGAAAACAGATTATCATCCACCCCAGCCACATTGACAGGAACAAACTGACCATTTACGCCACTGAGTTTATGTATAATATGAGCAATCAAGTTCTTACCAACACCGGTTTCGCCAGTAATCATTACAGGCATAGGACTCATCGAAATTGCCTCGATATATTGGAAAATGGACCGCATTGCACGGTCCTCAGTGACGATATCCAGAAACATCTCTGGGTGCTTCAATGTATCGGAAAGTAGATAATCTTTGAGTAAACCGTTTTGAGCTTGCAGTTGCCCAAATTGGAGGGCACGCTGGATGGTTTCTATGAAAATGTCGTTATTTAACGGTTTAACCAAATAATAAAATGCCCCCTGTTTCATGCATTCAACGGCTGTCTCCAACTCGTTAACCGCCGTCACAACAATCGTAGGAAGTTGGGGGAAATCCTGACAGATCATTGGGAGCAGATCCGCCCCCGATATGTGCGGCATCCGGAGATCTAACATAACAAGGGAAAACTCTTGTTCGCCAAGCCACGACATCACGTGACGGCTATCTGGACATTGGACAACATGATTCATCCCTCTTGAATCGAGAAGGAGACTCGCACTCATCAGAAATCTTTCTTCGTCATCAACCAGCAAAATCGGGAGCGAAGGAAACTTCACAGGATTCATGTTAAACTCCATTTCATCAATAACTTTCAATATTTTAGCTAACACTTTCGACTATGAATTCAGTTCCATGATAGACCGGGAGTATAACCGTGGCCGTCGTCCCTTTCCCAAGTTCCGAAGTGAATTCCAGATTGCCATTATGTTTTTCGACAATACCGTAGGAAACGGACAAGCCTAAACCGGTGCCATCTGTGCTCTGTTTGGTCGTAAAAAACGGATCCATGATGTGTTTCATATTTTCGGGATGGATTCCCATTCCCTCATCCCGACAACGAATCGTCACACAATCGGAATCTTTGTCGTATGCCGTTGAAATCGTCAGGCTTTTTTCCGAGTCTTGGAGTGCTTGGCACGAGTTGGTGATGAGATTGATGACCACCTGTTCAAGCTGTTGAGAACTCCCTCGAACTGTCGGTAGGGATGGCGCATATTCCACGGAAAAACGGCTCGTTGATTTCTTGATTAGGTTTTTCAAGATCGATGTTGCCGACTCAACGATTGCATTGATATTGACCAGTCCATCCATATCGCCAGAATCTTGACGGGCAAAATCCTGCAGGCTATCAATGATTCTCTGAATGCGCGTCGCTCCCTCTGATATACCTGAAATCAAGTGACCTATATCCTTGTGCTGCCTTGTGTAGGAAAGTCCGCCCAATGAAAATTCACCATTCTCTTCGTAGTATCTTTGCAAGATGGGTTTGACATCGTTCCACACGTTTTTGCAGATCGCCGCGTTCATCATGATAAAATTGTTGGGGTTATTAATCTCATGTGCAACACCGGAAACCAAAATGCCGAGCGAGACCATCCTATCCGCTT
>JAPUKJ010000185.1 GCA_027295705.1 Ignavibacteria bacterium
CCCAAGCCAATAGGGCGGTTATGAGTTCTTGACATTCTGTAATATTGAAGCAAGAGTAGGGGGTCTGACCATCTCAAGGGTCAGACCCCCTTGGCGTTCTCCATCACCTCCAACCGTGGGCCAACAGGTGTTCGCACTTCGTTGAACTGGCGTTGAACCCATTCCAGGATATGGTGTAATGCTGATCCGCATAAGATGTTGTGATAAATCGTCCCATGAACAGTAGCTGACTGACATTGCTGGGATTTCCGTGTATTTTGCCAGAGAATCGATGGCGTATTATTCGAGCAGAAAACCAGAACGCCGCATCTTATGCGGAGCAGTCTAAACATTGTTATACAAATTTGTCTGCTTCACACTGCGACAGACTGAATCTGAGGTAACCGCATGAAAATTGCTTTTGTTGAAATCCAAAACTTCCGCAAACTCAGATCCTGCCGTGTTGAGATAGCGTTCCAAGAAACCATCCTTGTAGGCGCAAACAATAGCGGCAAGACCTCCGCGATGGATTCGATGATTTTGTTTCTCAAAAAGGATCGCCGCAAAGACATCACAACCACAGATTTCACCTTGTCCAATTGGGCACATATCAATCAAATCGGCACGCAATGGACAACCGCTGACGACGACAACACGCCTGACCTTACACTCGATCAATGGTTGCCGTTTTTACCATCCATCGACATTTGGCTTGATGCGAATGATGCTGATATTCATCATCTCATCCATCTGCTCCCAACGCTTGCTTGGGAACCGAAACAAAAACTCGGCGTGCGGCTAGTATTCGCTCCAAAGGACATTGAAAAACTCTACAAAGAATTTCGCGAGGCCTACCGATCGGCTCGTGATACTGAACCATCAGCTTCATCAGAAGATGAACGCAAATTATCCTTATGGCCGGAAACAATGCGGGATTTCCTGGACAGAGAGCTTCATCGACATTGTGAAGTAAAGGCGTATATTCTAGACCCCGACAAATGCGAAGAACCTGACAACGGGTTAGCCAAGCCTCAACCGCTTCCAGCCAATAGCGAACCGATGGATAAGGAGCCATATGATGGACTCATAAAGATCGATGTTATCAGTGCCCAACGGGGGTTTTCTGATCCAAAAACGGAAGATGAATCCCATAGCGGTTTTGAGAGTTTATCTAAACAGCTTCGCCAATACTTTACCAAGCATTTAGACCCGTCTGATTCGCCAAATGCCAGTGACATCGATGCCTTGCAGGCGATAGAAACAGCAAAGGCGATATTTGACGAGAAACTGAAAATAAGTTTTGTTCCTGCGATAGGTGAACTAGAAGGACTTAATTATCCGGGGTTCAGCGACCCATCAATCTCTTTAACGAGCAATATTCGCACCGTAGACGTCTTAGATCACAAAACTGCTGTTCAGTTTAATGTAATACCGGAATGTGATGAGGGCACAGCTCTATTGCTTCCGGAGCAATATAACGGCTTGGGGTATCAAAACCTCATTTCCATGGTATTCAAACTTATGCGGTTCAGAGATGCGTGGATACGGGTTGGTAAAGCGGCAAAGAAGCAAGGCGACGACACTATCATTGAACCACTTCACATTGTCCTCATCGAAGAGCCCGAAGCTCACCTACATGCTCAAGTTCAACAGGTATTCATCAAGAAAGCCTATCAGCTGTTACGCAACCATGAAAAACTGACGGAGGGTCAGCTCAATACACAGATGATCGTCAGTACCCATTCATCGCATATTGCTCATGAGTTAGATTTCACGTGTCTGCGATACTTTCGACGTGAACCTGCTAATCAAAGAGGAGAAATACCTTTAGCGACTGTTGTGAACCTATCCAACACATTCGGTGACGATACAGAAACATCAAAGTTTGCCACACGATATATCCAGTCAACTCATTGCGATCTGTTTTTTGCCGACGCTGTTATTCTTGTTGAAGGCTCAGCGGAACGAATGTTGCTTCCACATTTCATACGCCATAAATTCCCAAAGCTGGATCAAAGCTATATCTCCTTGCTGGAAATCGGTGGCAGCCACGCACACCGCCTGAAGCCCCTGCTTGAAACGCTGGGACTTCTTTCACTTGTTATTACGGATTTGGATTCGATTGAGGAGGCTGACTCTAAAAAGGTCATTCCTGAACGTGGTAAAAAGTTTCGAACCGGCAACACCACACTCAAAGAATGGATTCCCAAGAAGGAAGGGTTGGATGAGATTCTGGATTGCCAGGACGATGACAAGCAGTCTGAGAGTCAACAGATCAGGGTAGCCTATCAATGCCCCATACAACTCAAATACAAAGATGATTCGGATGAAGAAGAGGTCATTCCATATACATTCGAGGATTCCTTAGCCTGGAGCAATTTGCAGTTGTTTCGAGATTATCAAGACCCCAAGGGTTTACTGAAAAAGCTCAAAACCGCTCTTGGAGAAGAGACCTTAAGCGAAGCCAGTAAAAAGATGTTTGATAGCTTTGACACAGGAAGTAAAGCCGAGATGGCTTTGGAATTACTCTACCTGACCGAACCAAGCAAACTGGAGCCCCCGGTCTATATTTCTGACGGCCTTAAATGGCTTGAAGACAAACTTGCTGAAAAGGAACAGGATTTCTCGACGGGCACCAACGATGGAGGCGAAGGGTGACTGATTCTGCTTCCCAAACTAGTGAACTTAGCACCGTGATGGCTAACTGCCTCAACCTGGAAAATCCCAAGAGCTTATACCTGTTTGCCGGTGCTGGTTCTGGTAAGACACACGCTCTTGTTGAAGCGATGAAGATGTTCCGCCAGAAATACGGACAGGAGTTCCGCCTCTCCGCTCGAAAGGTTGCCGTCATTACATACACGAAAGCCGCATGTGACGAGATCAAACATCGAATTGATTACGATTCCATTTTTACGGTATCCACAATCCATAGCTTTGCATGGGAATTGATTAAGACATATCACAAAGATATCCGCGAGTGGCTCAGCCATAATTTGCAAATGGAGATCAAGGATCTCGAAAGGAAGCAACAAACAGGCAGGGCAGGTAAGGCTTCTGCTGATCGCGCGGTACAAATTGAGTCGAAGAAAAAAAGGCTGGATCGTATCGCTACAATCAAGAACTTCGCTTACAACCCAAACGGTGAAAATATAGGCAAAAACTCACTTAACCATGCTGAAGTCATCGGTATTGCCGCTGATTTTTTGACAGGCAAGCCACTCATGCAGCGAATTCTTATTCGCAAGTACCCAGTCCTGTTAATCGATGAAAGTCAGGATACTCAAAAAGATTTGGTCGATGCTTTTTTTACGGTTCAACGCAAGCATTCAGAGGAATTTTGCCTTTCCCTTTTCGGGGATACTATGCAGCGAATCTATTCTGATGGGAAAGTCGGTTTAGAAGAAGCTGTCCCTGAGGAATGGGCAAAACCTGCCATAACTATCAACTATAGATCCCCTAAACGTATCGTAAGGCTCATTAACAAGATTCGATCGAGCGCAGATGACCACATCCAAGAACCAGTAAATAATGCGCCGGAGGGATTTGTGCGACTATTTCTTGTTCAAGACAATGGTAGCATCAACAAGACAATTGTCGAAGCAGAAATCGCCAAAAAGATGGCTGAAATCACATCTGACAATCAGTGGTCTGGAGATAGTCAAGAAATAAAAATGCTCACGCTTGAGCATCAAATGGCTGCAAGGCGAGGCGGGTTTAATGAATTTTTTGAGCCGCTCTATCAAATATCAAAATTCAAAACCGGATTACTTGACGGAACTCTAAGTGGCATTCCGTTCTTTTCACAGCAGATTCTTCCCTTGGTGAAAGCGCTACAAACTGAGAATGGGTTTGCGGTGGCACGGATAGTTAAGAAAGACTCACCGCTTGTATCTGCTGACACGCTGAAAACAAGCGAATCTCCAGAGGGTGAAATACGCAAAGCAGATGATGCCGTAACATCGCTAATTTCCTTATGGGAGAACGACTCTGACCCCCCGTTGATTGATTCCCTGAAAGCGGTTGCGGCCAGTCGCTTGTTTTCCATGCCTGATGTATTTGCACCGATCGTGTCTCGTGCGAATTTGGCAAGAGACGAGAGTGAGCCTGACGATTCTGATGAAACGACTGATAACAATCCAGACATTGACGCTTGGGACAAAGCGCTTTCTGTCCCATTTAGCCAACTGGAATTCTATGTGCAGTATATTACTGACAAATCGTCGTTTGGCACCCATCAAGGTATAAAGGGGTTGCAGTTCCCCCGTGTAATGGTGATCTTAGACGATAACGAAGCCCGTGGATTCATGTTTAGTTATGACAAACTGTTCGGGGCGAAAGCTCCCACATCAACTGACCAGAAAAATGCACAGGAAGGAAAAGAAACATCCATCGACAGAACTCGTCGGCTGTTTTATGTCACATGCAGCAGAGCCCAAAGCAGTTTGGCAGTTGTAGTTTACACAAATGAAAAAGATAAAATCAGAGACCATTTGCAAACATTAAATTGGTTTAGCGAGGGAGAGATCATAGATATTGGAGGCGATACTTCGCACTTTGCCCGAACGTGATTGGTATAACAAGGTGCTACACCTGACGGCAATTCCGCTGCGTTCCAAAGTCACAGTGAGCTTGGTTGTTGATGAGGAGTGGGAGGTGACCGTCCATGTTGTGATACTCACCATCTCCTGGAAATATTTTGGAGGAATGTGGCAAAGAAAATTGGTTGGTTTCCTGGTGATGGGCATAAAGATAACAGGAACCTTTTATTTGGTGAGGCGGTGGGAACCTTCTACTCTGGAGGACCTTTTCAACCTGTCCTTATTCGTTTTGTTCGAATCCTAATATTCCTATTCCAATTAACATCAAGACCGCACCCGTCAAGCGTTCTTTTCCATGCTTCTCTCGTAAGAACACGATGCCCAAGAGGACGGCAAACAATATGCTGGATCGTTTGATAGCGATGACGGAGGGGACGGGACCTAAACTGAGTGCCATATTGTGAAAAATAAGCCCCACGCCTTGAAAGAGTCCGATGAGAATAAGGATTTTTAGTATGTTGGTGTGTGAAGTGGGAAATGTTGGACGAGGTAAGAGGGCAAGCAACAATAAAAATCCAACCGTCATCACACTGGTAATAGAGAGACTCCAAAAAAGCGGAGAAGAGTTTTGTACTCCGACTTTGTCTAAGTTGGATGTGACGCTGTAAATGAGGGCGACAGATAACATCCGTCTTGGCCCGGGTTGAGAGACGATTGCCAAAAATGGTGCGAGCCACCCTTGATGTGTCGATTGAATTTGAAGTAGGTAGGCGCCGGCCACGATGCAGAGAATACCAACCACGTCTTGTACATTCGGCACGTAGGCAACCAACAAGGGGGACGTAAAGAGTAAAAAGATTGGTGTGAAGGAGATAAAGGGGATTGCCAGCGACATGTCGGAAGCTTGTAGGGCACGCATGAATTGAAACAAGGCTAGTACGTTCAACGTCCCGCCTATCAGGAGAGCGGGAACGTACTGAGGCCCCAGTGCAGGAATCGAATCGGTGAATAGTAGGATGCCGAGTAACAGAGGAATTGGTGTGGCGGAAGCGGCGAGGGCGGCCAATTGAGGTGAGACTGTACGCAACCCATGTTTGCTAAACACGTTCTTTAATGATTCGCTGATAGCCGCTAGTAGGGCAAAATAGAACCAATGCATAGGGGTAAGACTTTGGGCGGGTTGTGAAAAAAGAGCCTTTTTAATTACAAAATGTGAACAGGTGCTCTGAATAAAAGAAGAGATATCGTCGATCTTACATGGATTGAAAGAATTCATCCAATAAGGGAATGTTGAAAAAATCCGCCAGCGGCGTTCTCGCCATTTTGCCGTGCCCACGTACTGCGAGTACGCTCCGCGCGTCAAAAAGGCTGCGGTCTTGCTGGACGGACTTTTTTGAACATTCCCTTGGCTGTTGAAGTTTATTGCTTCTCGGGCGTTGTGCCTGAAATTTTTAGGGCAGGTGTCAGACTTGCTTTATTTGATTAATAATATAACCGTATCCCCTGATACCTCGTCAGCCATACTTTATTACTTTTAGATACCGAGACTACTTGTCGCATCCCCTCTTTATGCCATCTTGAGCCGATCTTTACTCGCAAATCCTCAAGGTAGGCCTCGCTACGTCTGCGGTTGTGCTCCCTCAGACCGCCTCAATCTGACACAAAGCCGGGCGCGAATTCCGGGAAGTTATTGTTGCGCGAACCCTTAGGCACTACGATTAACCTTACGCGTGCCATCTTTATCAGAGATATTTGCAGACTGCGAAACGGGGGCGACTACAGGCGTGATGTTGTCTGGCAGCCAACTGTTCTGAAGGGCGGCCAAGGTTCTATCAGTACAGCCGGCTCCCGTACGTCCTTTCCACTGCCTCCCGATCCCCAGGCAATGTCGCCAAGCCGAGTCCAGAGTCATGCCAAGATAGAGGAAAGCCGCTAAGGGCAATACTAAGCCAAAGGTTGGGGCGAGTGCGTATGTACGCAAGGTGGGTTGAAATGTATACATCATTGTGAGCCAAGCGGATAACGCCAGTCCTCCCGCCAGGGCATTTCC